>NZ_JBIUVK010000009.1:0-34532 GCF_044742865.1 Pseudomonas sp. NPDC087814
CTCCGAGCCTAAGCGAGGAGCCGAGTGGTGGGGCAAGAGCGTTTTGCTTACTTTTGCGCTTTTCAAAAGTGAGCCGCTGTAAGAGCGGAACCAATCTCCGCCATCACCAAAATAACGGATATTCACCCACCACCGGCCGTGATAAACCGCCGCGCCAAAAACCCATACAACAGATACCCAAACGCCAACACCAGCGTCGCACCAAACACCGCCTCCTCACCACACGCATAAATCGCATACAGCGAATACCCCACGGCAATCAGCAACACCGTGGTATTGCGCGCATACACCACCGCCGCCACCCGCGCTTTGTGCATCATCACCAGCAGCCCAGTCAGCGCAGTGACGTAAGGAATCAAATTGGTCACCACCGCCAGGTTCACCAACTTGCCGAACTGCGCACTGGCTGTGGGCGAGATGGTCGACAAGGCAATCAAGCTCTGCAACGCCGCGCAGGCAATCAGCCCCAACACCGGCGCGTGGGCGCGGCTGACCCGGCTGAAGAAGCGCGGAAACAGACGCTGGTCCGCCGACATCTTGGCCGTTTGCGCCAGGGTGAATTGCCAGCCCAGCAGCGAGCCGATGCACGCCACTACCGCCAGGGCCATGATGATATCGCCCACCAGCGGCGTGAAGATCTGCGCATACACCAGGGCAAACGGCGCGGAAGACTCGGCCAGTTCGGCGTTAGGCACGATGCCCTGGATCACGCTGGTGGACAGCACATACACCAGCGCCGCGCCGAGGGTGCCCAGCAGGCAGGCCAGCGGCACGGTGCGCTTGGGGTCTTCCACCGCGTCATAGCCCTGGGCCGCGGACTCCATGCCGAGGAACGCCCAGAGGGTCAGCGGGATACTCGCGCCAATCGCATCCCACAGTTGCAGTTGGTTGGGGTTCCAGGCATCGCTGAACACCTCCGTCTTGAAATAGAACCAGCCGATCACGCTCAAGCCCGCCACGGGAATGATCACGCCCCACACCGTGATCACGCCGATCCGCCCGGTCAGGCGCGGCCCGCCGAAGTTGGCCACGGTGGTCAGCCAGATCAGCCCGAGGGTGCCGATGAACAAGGGGATGGGGCCGCTGCCCAGCCACGGGATGAAGGACGACAGGTAGCCCACCGCCGAAATCGCAATCGCCACATTGGCGATGATCAGCGACAGGAAATACAGGAACGAACAGAGGAAGAACCCGGACTTGCCGTGGGCCTCTTCGGTGTAGGCCGACATGCCGCCGGTGCGGGTGCAGAAGAGGCCGCACTGGGCAAAACAGTACGCGATCGCCATCGAGCCCACGGCGGTGATCAGCCACGACAGCAGCGAAATCGCACCCAATTGCGCCATGCTGGCGGGCAGCATGATGATGCCCGAGCCCATCATGTTGATCGCCACCAGGGTGGTCAGGCCCATCAGGCTCATCTTTTTGCTTGGCTCGGCCATCGGCAACTCCTTGTCGTGGGGCGTGCGATGGCAGGCTAGCACGTTGTGGTCAGCGTACCTTCGGGCTCCGGTTTTCTCCGAGGATTCGCGCGGCATCGCGAGCCGGCGGCAGGCCGAACACCCGGGCGTAATCGCGGCTGAACTGGGTGGCGCTTTCATAGCCGACTTCGAAGGCGGCGCTGGTGACGTTCCTGGCGCCGCCCACCATCAGCGTGCGCGCCTGTAGCAGGCGCACGCGCTTCTGGTACTGCAACGGGCTCAGGTTGGTGACGGCCTTGAAGTGGCGGTGAAAGGCCGACACGCTCATTGCGGCTTTCTGTGCCAGGGCTTCGACCCGGATCGGTTCGGCGAAGTCTCGGCGGATCCACTGGATGGCCTGGCTCACCCGGGCCATGGCGGTGTCCGGCGCGGCGATTTCACGCAGCATCCAGCCGTGGGGGCCTTGCAATACGCGGTAGAGGATCTCGCGCTCGTATACCGGTGCGAGGGCTGTGATCGCCTCAGGGTTGCCCATCAGCCGCAGCATGCGCAGCCAGGCGTCCATCAGTTCGGGGGTGACGGCGGCCACGGAAAAACCCGCATCGTGGTCGTAGCGCCCGGCAGGTTTGGGCAAGTCGCTCAGCAGCGTCGCGAGTACCGTCGGGTCGAGGGTCAGGCTGACCGCCAGGTAGGGTTCGCCGGTCGCCGCCGGGTGCACGGTGCCCACGGCGGGCAGTTCGATGGACATCACGAAATAGGTCGCCGGGTCGTATCGTAGCGTGCGATCACCCACCGTCATGGATTTGCTGCCCTGCAGGATCAGGTTGATCATCGGGTCGTACACCGCGGCCAGCATGTGCTCGGGAATCGCGCCCTGGACCATGGCCACCCGCGGGATGCCGGTTTCAGTGCGGCGGTTTTCAGCCTTGGCGGCCAGGGTACGCAGTTCGATCAGTTGTGTGTTCATGCCGGGCATGCTGAGCGCCCAGGTGTGCCCTGTGCAAGCAAAAAGCAGAAACAGGCAGGTTTCGAGCAGGAACGGCTGCGTCGGCGCAGGCGCGCAAGCCTACTGTGGTGACTCATTTGAGCAAGCAGTGGAGCCACACATGGGCGTTATCCTCATTACCGGCGGCAGCCGTGGCATTGGTGCCAGTACCGCAGAACTGTGTGCCCGGCAAGGCATGGGCGTGATCCTGACCTACAACAATCATCCAGAGGCCGCCCAGGCGGTTGTGCAGCGAATCGTATCGTCGGGCGGCAAGGCGGTCGCGCTGCCATTGGACGTGGCCGACATCAGTTCCTTCCAAGGTTTTGGCGAGGCGGTAAAGCAGGCGTTATCGGCCACCTGGGGTGTGAGTGGGTTGAATGGCCTGGTGAATAACGCCGGTTATGGACTGTTCAATCCCCTGGAATCGGTCACCGAGGCCCAGTTCGACGGCCTGCTGAATGTGCACCTCAAAGGGCCGTTTTTCCTGACTCAAACTCTGTTGCCGCTGCTGCAAGCCCACGCCTGCATCGTCAACCTCACCAGTGCCACAACCCGTGTCGCCACCGCTGGCGTAGCACCTTACGCAGCCTTCAAGGGCGCGCTGGATGTACTGACCCGTTACATGGCCAAGGAGTTTGGCGAGCGGCAGATCCGTGCGAATGCCGTCTCTCCGGGAGCCATCCGCACCGAACTGGGCGGCGGGCTCAATGATGAGTTCGAAGCGCTGCTGGCTGCACAAACCGCCCTTGGTCGGGTTGGGGAGCCAGAGGACGTGGCGCGTGTGATCGCCATGTTGCTGTCTGACGAAGGCCGCTGGATCAATGCCCAGACGATCGAGGTCGCTGGCGGTTACCTCATCTGAAAAGCGAGGCTGAACTATGCTGGATCATCTGTTTTTGTCGGTCAGCGACATACAACGCTCGATTGATTTCTACCGTGCTGCACTGACACCGCTGGGCATCACCACGCGCCACGACTACGACGGCAAGGACGGCCCGCCGGGCCACCCGGACCTCAAGGGGTTCGGCGCGAACGGGCGGATCTTCTTCTGGTTGCGCGAGGGCGCGGTCGAGGGGAGGGCGGTGCATGTGGGGTTCGTCGCCGGCAGCCGGGTCGAGGTCGATGCGGCTTACCTGGCGGCGATGAACGCGGGCGCCGTCGACAATGGAGCCCCTGGGGCACGATTGCACTATGACCCGAACTACTACGCGGCCAACGTGCTGGATCCCGACGGCTACAGCCTGGAATTTGTCTACAAGAACTGGCAGCACATCTAGCGGTAGCCGTCGATGATCAGCCCGCGGCCTGCGGCTGCATCCGCAACTCACCTTCCACATCCTTGACCAACCCACTGGCCAGGAACAGCGGCGCCACGCGCTTGTGCAACTGCGGCTCGACAAATTCCTTCACCGTGTCCAGCGCCAGCGCGCCGCTCAACGGCAGCTCGGCCTTGGTGTAAGACAACCAGGCTTTCTTCAGTATCAACAGCACGTCGCTGCCGGCGGTGGAGGCGAAGCGGCGGTGGGTTTTTTTACCGTCGAAATCGAAGGTGTGCTGAAACTCGTAACCGGCCTCGCTGCCCTCGCTGGCGACGCAGCGGATGCAGGTGCAGGGGCCATCGCCGAAGGCACTGCGCAGGTAGTTGTTGAAGTCCACCACGGGCTTGAGTGACAGGCGCTTATCCACCTCGAACAGGTCCCCGGTCATTTTTTCGTCAGTGTTCAAGGTCGATTTCCTCGCAGCGGTTTTTTCAAGGGCGGCACGATACCAGCCGAAGGGCGTGGGCGGGTAGTTTTTGGTCGCCTCAGTGGGGACGTCCATTCGCCAATGCCCTTGTTACAGTTTCCTTAAATCATCGCCCAAGGAAACCGACATGAGCAGCAAACCCACGATCTACAACCACGGCGTTTCATGGGAAGAGGGCAACAGCGTCAGCCAGGGCTACCGCGTCAATGGCACGATCTATATTGCCGGGCAGTTTTCTCACACCCTGGAAGGTGAGTTTGTTGACGGTGATGCCGCCGCCCAGACCCGCCAGACACTGGAGAACCTCGACCATGTACTGGCCGGCTTCGGCGTTGGCCGCTCGAACATTGCCGCGGTGGATTTCTTCCTGGTGCATGCCAAGCGCGATTTTGAAGCGGTGGTCAATGTGTGGAAAGAATACATCGGTGAGCATCGCCCGGCCGCGACCCTGGTCGGCGTGAATTACCTGGCGTCCGATGCACAGGTCGTCGAGATCAAGGTGATTGCCCACGCCGACTGATCAGCCCGCCAGCTCATCCACCATCAGGTCGATAAAGCGCCGTACCCGAGGCTCCAGGAAGCGTTTGCTCGGGTACATCGCCAGAATCTCCACGTCTCCCGCGTCCAGGTTGGGCAACACGGGCACTAGGCGCCCGGCAGCCAGGTCCTCGGCCACCACGAAGTCCGGCAGCAAGGCGATGCCCAGCCCGGACACGGCAGCGTCGCGCAGTGCTTCGCCGCTGTCCAGGCGCAGGCGGCTGCGCCCGTACGCCTTGACCCAGGTGCCATCCGATTCGCGAAAGCGCCAGCTTTGCTTGCGCGTGCGGCTGCTGAAATACAGGCAGTCGTGGTGGGCGAGGGCGTCCATGTCCCGGGGCATGCCGTGCTCGGCGAGATAGTCCGGTGCGGCGCACAGCAGCGCCTGATAACGGGCGACCACCCGGGAAACCAGTTGGCGGTCGGTGTTGGCGCTGCCGATGCGGATGGCCAGGTCGAAGCCGTCCTCGACGATATCGGCGGTGCGGTCGCTGAAGCTGACTTCCACCTGCACCTCGGGCCAGGCGTGCAGGTATTTCTTCAACAACGGCAGCAACACCTTGCGCCCGAACGCATCGGGCAGCGTAAGCCGCAATAAACCGCGCGGTACCCCGGTGGGCTGGCCGATGCGGCTTTGGGCGTTGTCCACTGCGGCGAGGATCTCCAGACCCTGGTCATACAGCGCGCGGCCTTCGTCGGTGAGGCTCAAGGTGCGGGTGGTGCGGTTCAACAGGCGCACACCAAGGCTGTCCTCCAGGCGCGCCACGGCTTTGCCGGCCGCCGAGCGCGTCAGGCCCATCGCCTGGCCACCGGCGACGAAGCTGGCGCCATCGACCACCGCCATGAAGATCAGCATCTCGTTGAGGTTGGTGCGCAGCATGCAGAGTGGCTCCGGGGATGACATCAGGCACAGGCGCGCAATATAGCAGCGCCGGCGGGCAGTGTTTTTCGTATATCCATAGATCGCGATATTCTTTTTCGCACTGTACGCGGGCCGCTACGCTCGCAACCCTTCTCAACCTCGCGGCAGCGTTCTCATGATAATAAAACGACCCACCCTGACGCTCCTGGCAGCAGCCAGTGCGCTCCTCAGCCTTGGTGCACACGCCGAAGGCAAGATCAGCATCGCCCAGCAATTCGGCATCGGCTACTTGATCCTCGACGTGGTTCGTGACCAGAACCTGATCGAGAAACACGGCAAGGAGCAGGGCCTGGACATCAAGGTGGAGTGGAACAGTATCTCCGGCGCCACCGCGATGAACGAGTCGCTGCTGGCCGGCGCGCTGGACGTGGTGTCGGCGGGTGTGCCGCCGATGCTGACGCTGTGGGACCGCACCAAGGGCAAGCAGAACGTCAAGGCCATCGCCTCGCTGGGCTCGATGCCCAACTACCTGCTGACCAATAACCCGGATGTGAAGACCCTCAAGGACTTCAGCGAAAAAGACCGCATCGCCGTACCGGCAGCGGGCGTGGGTTTCCAGTCGCGTACCTTGCAGATTGAAACCGCCAAGCAGTTCGGGAACGACAACTACAAGAAGTTCGACGATATCTCCATCAGCCTGGCGCATCCGGACGCCACTGCGGCGCTGATTGCTGGCGGTTCGGAGATCAACGCGCATTTTTCCAGCCCGCCGTTCCAGTACCAGGAGTTGTTGAATCCCAAGGTGCACAAGGTGCTGAGTTCCTACGACATTCTCGGCGGCCCGGCGACGTTCAACGTGCTGTACACCACCGAGAAATTCCACGACGAGAACCCCAAGACCTACAAGGCGTTCTATGACGCGTTGGCCGAGGCCGAGAAAATCATCAAGGCCGACAAGCCGGCAGCCGCCCAGGCTTACATTCGTGTAGAGCAGTCGAAGCTACCGCTGGCGCTGGTGGAGAAGATTGTCCAGGACCCGGAAATCGACTTCACCATCGTGCCGCAGCGTACCTATATCTATGCCGAGAAATTGCAGGAGTTGGGCGTGTTGAAGAACAAGGCGGGGAGCTGGAAGGATTACTTCTTTGAAGAGGCGCATGGCGGGAACGGCAGCTGACTCCATTCTGAATTGAAACGCACACAAAAATGTGGGAGCGGGCTTGCTCGCGAATGCGGTGGGTCAGTCGAGACATGTGCTGGCTGAACCGCCGCATTCGCGAGCAAGCCCGCCCCCACATTGGATCTGCGGTGTTTTCAGGTTCCCGCAAGGTTGTTCTTGATCCAGTCGTACAAGTGATTCCCCTCGCTCGACAACTCGCTGTTGGCCCGCCGGCACAGGTAGTACTGGCGGCCATCATCGACCTGTAGATCAAACAGCTTCACCAACTCCCCATTTGCCACATGCGGCGCAACCAGTGGCGCGCGCAGCAGTGAGCAGCCCAATCCGGTCAGCGTGGCCGTCAGCGCCAACTGACCATCCTCCAGCAGCAAACCATTCAACGCGGTCCCGTGATGCACGTCGGCGGCCTGGAACCATTGGCTCCAGGTGCCGCGCTCTTCGTCGTGCAACAGCGGTAATTCACTCAGCGCCTCAGGTGTGTCGATCGGCCCGTGTTGCTCCAGGAATGCGCGGCTGCAATACGGCGTCACCGCCCCGGAAATCAGCGGCTCGCTGTGGTACCCCGGCCAGTGCCCGGTGCCGAAGCGGATCGATAAATCGGCAGCGTCGCTGGGGTAGCTGCGGTGGTTGGCGTAGGTGACGTTGATGTCCAGCGCCGGGTGGTCCTTGAGGAACTGTGCCAGGCGCGGGATGAACAGGTTGATGCCGAACAGCGGGATCAGGCTGATGGTGACCTGGCGTGTGGCGCTTTTTTCCCGCACATGTTCGGTGGCGCTGCGCAGTACGGCGAAGGCCGAGCGAATTGCGCGGTAGTACTCGCGGCCTTCTTCGGTGAGCACCAGGTTGCGGCCCTGGCGCAAGGTCAGCGCTTGCTGCAGAAAGCTTTCCAGCAGGTGCAGTTGATGGCTGACGGCGGAGGGCGACACGTCCAGCTCGCGGGCAGCGGAATTCACTCCGCCATGGCGGGCAAACGCTTCGAAGGTGCGCACGGCACGCAACGGCGGGTCATTGGCTAACTGTTCTAAATTATTCATGTATTGAATTAAATACTAAGTGAGATGGCAAATAAAGAGCCATAAATGCCGCATTTATGGCGTTTATAGCGCTTTTTGCGTTTGGCATAACCATATGAATTTCTGATATTTGATAAAAACAGAATAGATGCTTAGTGTGCCGCCCTCGTCAGTAGTGAGGTCGATGGTTTCCATGGATGCGTTTATCCAGCAACTGCTCAATGGTTTGATGACGGGGAGTCTCTACGCGCTAGTGGCCTTGGGTTACACCATGGTCTACGGCATTTTGCGGATCATCAATTTTGCCCACGGCGATGTGTTGATGATTGGCGCTTTGGTGGGCCTCTCGGTGATTCGCCTGTTGCAGGTGACATGGCCGGCGATGCCGCCGGTGCTGGTGCTGCTGGCAGCCACTGTGATTGCCATGGCGTTCTGCGCGGTACTCGCGGTGCTGATTGAGCGGGTCGCTTACCGGCGCCTGCGCAATGCGCCGCGCCTGGCGCCATTGATCAGCGGCATCGGGGTGTCGTTGTTGCTGCAAACCATCGCCATGTTGGTGTGGACGCGTAACCCGCAGATGTTCCCGCAACTGCTGCCGCTGGAACCGATTGAAGTGCTCGCCGGAGCTTCGGCGCATCCGGCGATCACCAACGCTACCGCCCTGACCACCATTGCCGTCGCACTGTCGGTAATGGTCGCGCTGCTGGTGCTGGTGGAACGCACACGCTTTGGTCGGGCCATGCGCGCCGTGGCCGAGAACCCGCAGGTGGCGAGCCTGATGGGCATCAACCCGAATCGCATCATCGTGCTGACCTTTGCCATTGGCGGCGCCCTGGCGGCATTGGCCGGGATCATGATGGCGAGCAACTACGGCAGCGCGCATTTCTACATGGGTTTCCTGCCGGGCATCAAGGCGTTCACCGCAGCCGTATTGGGCGGCATCGGCAACCTCAAGGGCGCGATGCTTGGCGGCCTGCTGCTGGGGTTGATCGAAGCTCTGGGTACCGGCTACCTGGGCGCTGCCACCCAGGGTGTGTTCGGCAGCAATTACCAGGATGTGTTTGCCTTTATCGTGTTGATCGCGGTGCTGGTGTTTCGTCCTTCGGGGCTGTTGGGCGAACGACTGGCGACCCGCGCATGAGTGTCCTGAATACCTCCCGCCAGCGCGCCAGCTTTGGCCTTGTATTGTTCGCCGTGGCGCTGGTGCTGGCGCCGTGGATTGTCGGGCATGCCGGTGGCAACACTTGGGTGCGCACCCTCGATTTCGCGTTGCTGTACATCATGCTGGCCCTGGGCCTGAACATCGTCGTGGGTTACGCCGGGCTGCTGGACATGGGTTTTATCGCGTTCTACGCAGTGGGCGCGTACCTCGCCGCATTGCTGTCCTCGCCGCATCTGTTGCAGCAATTCCCGGCGCTGATGGCGCTGCTGCCGGCGGGCATGCACACCTCGATCTGGTTGATCCTGCCCTTGGCCGCGTTGCTGGCAGCGGGCTTTGGCGTGTTGTTGGGCGCACCGACCTTGCGCCTGCGCGGCGATTACCTGGCCATCGTGACCCTGGGCTTTGGTGAAATCATCCGCATATTGCTGCGCAACCTGGATCGCCCGGTGAACATCACCAACGGGCCCAAAGGTATTTCCCAGGTCGACCCGGTCAACCTGCTGGGGATCAACCTCGGGCGCACCCAGGAGCTGTTCGGCCTGCGCCTGCCTTCGGTCTATCTGTACTACTACCTGTTCGCCGCGCTGGTGGTGCTGATCCTGTTTGCCTGCATTCGCCTGGAGCGTTCGCGCATCGGGCGGGCCTGGGTGGCGATTCGTGAAGATGAGGAAGCGGCCCAGGCCATGGGCGTCAACACCCTGCGCTTGAAGCTGTTGGCGTTCGCCATCGGTGCCGGGTTTGGCGGCGTGAGCGGGGCGTTGTTTGCCTCGTTCCAGGGCTTTGTCTCGCCGGAGTCCTTCACTCTCAATGAGTCCATCGCGGTGCTGGCGATGGTGGTGCTCGGCGGCATGGGCCATATCCCCGGGGTGATTCTCGGCTGCGTATTGCTGGCGGCGTTGCCCGAAGCCTTGCGCGCGAGCATGGGCCCGTTGCAGCAGGCGCTGTTCGGCCAGGTGCTGGTGGACCCGGAAATCATTCGTCAGTTGTTCTACGGGCTCGCGCTGATCCTGGCGATGCTCTATCGACCGGCAGGCCTGTGGCCAAAAGGAGTGGCGCGATGAATCAGCCGCTGTTGCAGATTGACCAGGTGAACAAGCGCTTCGGCGGCGTGGCGGCGCTCACCGACGTGAGCCTGAGCATCCAGCCTGGGGAGATCTATGGCTTGATCGGCCCCAATGGCGCCGGTAAAACCACCTTCTTCAACGTGATAACCGGCCTGTATACCCCGGATTCCGGGCGCTTCCAGCTCGACGGCGAGGACTACAAACCGGCCAGCGTGCACCAGGTGGCCCAGGCCGGCATCGCCCGGACCTTCCAGAATATCCGCCTGTTCAACACCATGAGCGCGCTGGAAAACGTCATGGTCGGCCGCCATGTGCGCACCCGCAATGGCGTGTGGGCCGCCTTGAGTCGCCATCGTCGAGCCCGGGAAGAAGAAGCGCAAACCCGCGCCCATGCCCATCGCCTGTTGGCGTATGTCGGGCTGGCGGGGTTCGCCAATTACCGCGCCGACGGCCTGTCCTACGGCCATCAACGCCGCCTGGAAATCGCCCGGGCCCTGGCCACTGAACCACGTTTGCTGGCCCTCGACGAGCCGGCCGCCGGGATGAACGCTGCCGAGAAAGTACAACTGCGCGGCCTGCTGGAAAAGATCCGCGACGACGGCCACACGCTGCTGCTGATCGAGCATGACGTGAAGCTGGTGATGGGGGTGTGCGACCGCATCAGCGTGCTCGATTACGGCCAGGTGATCGCCGTGGGCGCGCCCGCCGAAGTGCGCCGCGACCCGGCCGTGATCCAGGCCTATCTGGGAGCCAGCGCCCATGTCTGAACCTTTATTGAAAGTCGACGGCTTGCAGGTGCACTACGGCGCCATCGAAGCGGTCAAGTCCCTGGATTTACACATCGGCGAAGGCGAGCGAGTGACGTTGATCGGCGCCAACGGTGCCGGCAAGACCTCCAGCCTCAAGGCCCTGACCGGATTGCTGCCGGCAGCGGCGGGGCAGATTCACTTCGCCGGGCGTTCGATCCTCGGCCAGGCGCCGGACCAATTGCTGCGCCAGGGCATTGCGATGGTACCGGAAGGGCGCGGGATCTTTGCGCGCATGAGCGTCCTGGAAAACCTCCAGGCCGGGGCCTTCCTGCGTCGTGACACCGAGCAGGTGAACCGCGAGATCCGCCAGTTGTTCGAGCACTTCCCGCGTCTGGAGGAGCGCCTGCAGCAGTCCGCCGGCCTGCTCTCCGGTGGCGAGCAACAGATGCTCGCGCTGGCCCGGGCGCTGCTCTCCAAGCCGCGCTTGCTGGTGCTGGACGAACCGTCCATGGGCCTGGCGCCGATCATGGTGGAGAAGATCTTCCAGGTGATCGACGACGTGTGCCGCCAGGGCATGACCCTGCTGCTGGTAGAGCAGAACGCCCGGCTCGCGCTGCAGGTCACCGACCGTGCCTATGTGATGGACACCGGGCGCATCAGCCTCACTGGCCCGTCCCATGAATTGCTCGACCACCCCGAGGTGCGCAGTGCCTACCTCGGTGAATGAATCAACCCTGACGCTACCGGACGCCCGGCGTGTTCCGACCAGCCCGTAAAGAAACAGGAACCACTGATGAAGACTTTCAAGCACACCCTAGTGATCGGCCTGGCCTTGAGCAGCCTGGCGAGTGCCATGGCCCAGGCCGACCAGACCGTATTGATCGGCCTGGCCGGGCCGTTGACCGGCCCGTCGGCGCGGATCGGCAAGGACCTGGAAAACGGCGCGCAACTGGCCATCGACGCGGCCAACGGCAAGCACCCGAAAATCAACGGTGAGGCGGTGACCTTCAAGCTGCTGTCCGAGGACGACCAGTCCGACCCGCGCACCGCCGTCACCGTGGCCCAGCGCCTGGTGGACGAAGGCGTGGTGGGCGTGGTTGGCCACTGGAACACCGGCACCAGCATTCCGGCGGCGCGGGTTTATCACGATGCAGGTATCGCGCAAGTCGCCCCGGTTGCTACCGGGCACGCGTATACCCAGCAGGGCTTCGACACCAGCTTCCGGATCATGGGCCATGACGACGATGGCGGCCAGGTGGCCGGCGACTATGCTTTGAACACCCTCAAGGCCCGGCGCATTGCGGTGATCGACGACCGCACCGCATTCGGCCAGGGCCTGGCGGACCAGTTCGTCAAATCCATCGAGGCCGGTGGCGCCAAGGTGGTATCCCGTGAATACGTCGACGACAAGACCATCGATTTCAGCGCAGTGCTGACCAATATCCGCAGCCAGAACCCGGACCTGATTTTCTTTGGTGGCGTCGATTCCCAGGCCGCGCCTTTGGCCAGGCGTATCAAGCAACTGGGCATCAAGGCACCGCTGATGGGGGCCGGTGGGTTTGTCAGCCAGACCTTCCTGCAACTGGCGCAGAACGAAGGCGAGGGCGTGATTGCCCTGGAGCCGGGCCTGGCGGTGGCGCAGATGCCGGGTGGCAAGGCGTTCGAGCAGGCTTACAAGGATCGCTACAAGGCGCCGATCGAACTGCACGCGCCGTTTGCCTATGACGGTGTCGGGGTGTTGGTGGCGGCGATCGAGAAGGCCGACTCGGTGGACCCGCAAAAGTACCTGCCGGTGCTGCGCGCCATCAGCTATCAGGGCGTGACCGGGACCATTGCGTTTGATGCCGAGGGCAATTTGAAGAAGCCGTCGTTCACCGTGTATGAGGTCAAAAGTAATCAGTGGCAGCCAGTCAGTGTGGCGGGCGGCAAGTAACAACCCACCCCTGTAGGAGCGAGCTTGCTCGCGAAAAATGTACAGTCAACGCAGCGATGCGCCTGGAATATCTTCGCGAGCAAGCTCGCTCCTACAGGTTTACGGAGGCACACAATGAGCAAGCTGGAAGGTGAACTGGGCATCCTGGCCCGGCGGCGGATCGAAGCCGAAATCATCAAGCCGATCTACGAGATCCTGGTGCGCGAGCAGGGCAAGGACTTTGCGGCGGCGGTGATCGGCGAGGCGGTGGGCAATGCAGCGATCCAGGCCGGCAAGCACTTTGCCGAGCTGGAAGAGCAGGGCGCCGACCTCAAGAGCTTTGTCGAGCTGCAAGTGCTCTGGGAAAAGGACGATGCGCTGAAGGTCGAGATCATCGCCAGCGACGCCGAGCACTACGACTATGACGTGAAGCGCTGCCGCTATGCCGAGATGTATCACGAGATGGGCCTGGGCGAGATCGGTCACCTGCTGTCCTGCAACCGCGACGAACTGTTTATCGTCGGCTACAACCCGGACATCAAGCTGACCCGCACCCAGACCATCATGGGCGGTGCCCATCACTGTGACTTCCGCTACCGGGCCAAACCCCAGGAGCCGCGTTCATGAACGACTTGGCGCGGGTCAATGGCGAGCGCCTGTGGGGCTCGCTGATGGAAATGGCGCAGATCGGCGGCACCGAAAAGGGCGGGGTCTCGCGCCTGGCCCTCACGGATGAGGACCGCCGCGGTCGCGACCTGTTTGTGCAATGGTGCGAGGCGGCCGGGTGCAGCATTCGGGTGGATGCCATGGGCAATATCTTTGCCCGTCGCGCCGGGCGCCAGGATCACCTGGCCCCGGTGCTGACCGGTTCCCATGGCGATTCCCAGCCGGCGGGCGGCAAGTACGACGGTATCTACGGCGTGCTGGCCGGGCTGGAGGTGGTGCGCACCTTGAATGACCTGGGTATTGAAACCGAGCGGCCAATCGAAGTGGTGAACTGGACCAACGAAGAAGGCTCGCGGTTTGCGCCGGCGATGATTTCCTCGGGGGTGTATGCCGGGGTGTTTGACCTGGAGTACGGCCTGTCCCGGGAAGACAAGGCCGGGATCACCATCGGCCAGGCGTTGCAGCAGATTGGCTATGCCGGTGCGCATCCGGTGGGTGGCCAGGCGGTGCATGCGGCGTTTGAGTTGCATATCGAACAGGGGCCGATTCTTGAGGCACAGGGCCTGACCATCGGTGTGGTCACCGGCGCCCAGGGCCAGCGCTGGTATGAAGTGGAACTGAGCGGGCGCAGCGCCCATGCCGGGACGACGCCGATGGATCACCGGCTGGATGCATTGCTCGGATTTGCCCGGATGGTGGAGGCAGTCAATCAGATTGGCCTGGAGCAGGGCGCCGAAGGGCGGGCGACGGTGGGCATGGCGAATATCCTCCCCAATTCACGCAACGTGGTGCCGGGGCGGGTGTTTTTCAGTGTGGAGTTTCGGCATCCGGATGAAGCGGTGCTGGGGTATCAGGATCAGCAGCTGCACGCGGCGGTGGCGCGGATTGCCGAGGGGATTGGTTTGCTGCACAGCGTGAAGCAGATTTTCCAGTACGCGCCGATTGCCTTCGACCCTGAGTGTGTGGAGGTGGTGCGGGCATCGGCGCAAGCGTTGGGGTATAGCCATCGCGACATGATTTCCGGGGCCGGGCATGATGCCTGCTACCTGAACCGGGTGGCGCCGACGGCGATGATTTTTGTGCCGTGTGTGGAGGGGCTGAGCCATAACGAGGCGGAGGAGATTCATCCGCAGTGGTCGACGGCGGGGGCGGATGTGTTGTTGCAGGCGGTGTTGGCCAAGGCGGGGGAGTGAGCGAGGTTTAGCTGTTCAACTGGGTTCCCTGTGGGAGCTGTCGAGCTTTAGCGAGGCTGCGATGAGGCCCTGTCAGGCAATAGAGATGTCGACAGTCAGGCCGCCATCGCAGCCTCGCTAAAGCTCGACAGCTCCCACAGAGGACCGAGTTTCCACAGGGGAACCAGTTCCCATAGGAAACCCAGTTTTCGCTCTGGAGCTTCTTTGTCTGATGGTCAGCGGAAGAACTCACCGGGTGTGGCGTCGAACTGCTGGCGGAAGGCGTTGATGAAGGCCGAGGTGGATTCGTAGCCGCAGGCCAGCGCCACATCGGTCACGCGTTCGCCTTGTTCCAGGGCGGGCAGGGCGCTCAACAATCGCAGGCGCTGGCGCCATGCGCGGAAGGTCAGGCCGGTGTCGCTCAGGAACAGCCGGCTGAGGGTTTTCTCGCTGACCGCCAGTTTCTGGCTCCACTGCCCCAGGGTGGTTTGCTGCTCCGGGTGCAGGTTCAGGCTGCGGTAAATCTGCCGTAAGCGGCTGTCGGCGGGCAGCGGCAACATCAGGTCGACCTGGGGCGCGGCGGCCAGTTGGTCCAGCACCACTTGGGCCAGCCGTCCATCCGGGCCATCCTCGGCGTATTCCACCGGCAATTCACTGAAGCTGCGAATCAACTCGCGCAACAGGCTGCTCACCGCCAGCACCTGGCAGCGGTCGGCCGCCCAGGCGGTGACGCTGCAATCGAGGTACAGGCTGCGCATCTCGGTATGGGGCGAACTGAACACCCGGTGTGGCATGCCGGCCGGTATCCACACGGCCCGCTGGGGTGGCGCGACGAAGCGTCCTACGCTGGTCTGGATCTCCAGCACCCCGGATATTGCGTAGGACAACTGCACCCACGGGTGACTATGGCGGCGGGTCAGCGCGCGGTTGGGCAGGGATTCGGTGCGGCCATACACCGGCCTGGGCAGGCTGGAAAGCCCGGGCACGCTGCGGCGCACGGTTTTGTCATGTCCTTTTGGCGGCATTTACTGGCTCATTGGCGTTAGTCGGTAACAAGCCGTTACGTTAGAGTCGCGACGATGCTCTTGGCAACCCCTGGAAGATTGGCCTATGACCCGCCCACGCTTTTTACCTGACAACTTCACCCTGACCCTGGTGGCCACGGTGATCCTCGCGTCCCTGCTGCCCGCCAGCGGCCAGACCGCCGTGGCCTTTGGCTGGGTGACCAACCTGGCCATCGCGCTGCTGTTTTTCCTGCACGGCGCGAAACTGTCGCGCCAGGCCATTGTTGCCGGTGCGGGTCATTGGCGCCTGCACCTGCTGGTGTTCAGCCTGACCTTCGTGCTGTTTCCGTTGCTGGGCCTGGCGCTCAAGCCGGTGTTGTCGCCGCTGATCGGTAAAGACCTGTACATGGGCATGCTCTATTTGTGTGCGTTGCCCGCCACCGTGCAGTCGGCGATTGCCTTTACCTCGCTGGCCCGGGGCAATATCCCGGCGGCGATTTGCAGCGCGGCGGCGTCGAGCCTGTTCGGGATCTTCCTGACACCATTGCTGGTGACGTTGCTGCTGAATGTGCATGGCGATGGCGGCTCCACCGTCGATGCGATCCTGAAAATCAGTGTTCAATTGTTGCTACCGTTCATCGCCGGGCAGATCGCCCGTCGCTGGATCGGCGAGTGGGTAGGGCGTAACAAATCCTGGCTGAAGTTCGTCGACCAGGGCTCGATTTTGCTGGTGGTCTACGGCGCCTTCAGCGAAGCGGTCAACGAGGGCATCTGGCACCAGATTCCGTTGTGGGAACTGGGTGGCCTGGTGGTGGCGTGCTGTGTGTTGCTGGCGCTGGTACTGGTGGCGTCCACGGTGCTGGGCAAGGCTTTTGGCTTCAGCCAGGAAGACCGGATCACCATCCTGTTCTGCGGCTCGAAGAAAAGCCTGGCCACCGGTGTGCCGATGGCCCAGGTGTTGTTTGCCGGGGCGAGCATGGGGGTGCTGATTTTGCCGCTGATGCTGTTTCACCAGATCCAGTTGATGGTCTGCGCGGCGCTGGCCCAGCGCTATGCCAAGCGTCCTGAGTCGATTCCCGAGCTGATGGGGCAAGTCGATCCCTGAATCGTCGTGTTACTATTTTTTGCGCGCGGCTCAAGGCCCGGCATCGGGCCGGCTTGATCTGCGCGCAAACGAGTACGACGACCTGTCAATGAGCATTTCCGCCGCAACACCTCAAGCCAACTGGCAACCGGTCTTCGCTCTCGCGTTGGCCGCTTTCGTTTTCAATACCACCGAATTTGTACCGGTCGGCCTGCTGAGTGCCATCGGCGCGAGCTTCGACATGCCCATCGCCAGCGTCGGCCTGATGCTGACCATCTATGCCTGGATCGTGTCCCTGACCTCGCTGCCGGTGATGCTGCTGACCCGTAACGTCGAGCGGCGCAAGCTGCTGATCGTGCTGTTCGGCATGTTTATCGCCAGCCATATCCTGTCCAGCGTGGCCACCAGCTTTGGCATCCTGATGCTCAGCCGGGTCGGCATTGCCCTGTCCCATGCGTTGTTCTGGTCGATTACTGCCTCCCTCGCGGTGCGTTTGGCGCCGGAGGGCAAGCAGGTGCAGGCCCTTGGGTTGCTGGCTACCGGTACTTCCCTGGCGATGGTTCTGGGTATTCCGCTGGGCCGCTTGCTGGGCGAAGCCATGGGCTGGCGCACCACCTTCCTGGTGATCGGCGCGTTTGCCGCCGGGCTGGTGTTCTGGCTGGCGCGCACCTTGCCGCTGCTGCCGAGCCAGAACTCCGGTTCGCTGCGCAGCTTGCCGCTGTTGTTCAAGCGCCCGGCGCTGGTGGCGCTGTACGTGCTGACGGCGATGGTGGTGACGGCGCAGTTCACGGCCTACAGCTATGTTGAGCCGTTTGTTGAAGGTGTTGCCGGTATGAGTGGCAATACGGTGACCCTGATCCTGCTGGTGTTTGGCGGCGCGGGGATTATTGGTTCGTTGTTGTTCAGCCTGGTGCATCGCTTTAGCCCCCATCGTTTCCTGATCAGCGCGGTGGCCATACTGGCGCTGTGCCTGGCGTTGTTGTTGCCGTTGAGTGGCGAGGTATCGTACCTGGTGACCCTGAGTGTGTTCTGGGGCATGGCCATCATGGGTTTTGGCCTGGCGTTGCAATCGAAGGTACTGGTGCTGGCGCCGGATGCCACGGATGTGGCGATGGCGATGTTTTCCGGGATCTACAACATCGGTATTGGCGGTGGGGCGTTGATGGGCAGTTGGGTGGGCAGCCACTTTGGTTTTGCCTGGATCGGCGCGGCGGGCGGGTTGCTGGCAGCGGTGGCGTTGATTGGGTATTGCCTGGCGATTTATCGGTTTGGGCAGGGTGTGGCGCGTAGCCCTCTGTAGGAGGTAATTTTCATGGCAGTTCGTTTGATTAAACCGGCGGTATTCGCAGTGCTCGCCGGGTTTTCTGTGTTGTGGCTCAGCCCTGTGAGCCTGGCGGCCAGTTTTGACTGTGACCGGGCAAAGGCGGCTGACGAGAAAACTATCTGTGCCACGCGCTCCCTCAATGATCAGGACGTGACCATGGCGCTGCTTTATGACCTCAACCGGCACTTCATGGCCATGGGCGGGCGCGGTTCGTTGATGGATGATCAGGCTGTGTGGCTCAAGCAACGGCATACGTGCGGCGCCCAAGTCAGTTGCCTGAGCAAAGCCTATACGCAGCGGATTGCGATGTTGCGTAGCTTTATTGATGAGCGGGTGATGACGAAGGGGCCGTTCTGAACGGACGCTTACTGTAGGAGCGAGCTTGCTCGCGAAAAACCTGAGAGCGCCGTTGGGTGTCAGGCTTCCCGAGTTATCGTTGACGTCCATCGCGAGCAAGCTTGCTCCTACAGAAGCAGGGTGTGCTTTGTTCAGGCGTCGCTAGGTTGGATCCGGCGGCCTATTACGTCCATCAGGTCACAGCCATCGCGTAGAGGAATGGCGAGCAGGCGTGCAAAGTCGTGAAGCACGACGGCGTCACTGCTGATTTCTTCGCGGAAGGCGATATTTTCCAGCAGTTGGGTCACGGCGTTGATGCGGTAAGCGGCAGCCTGTTGGAGTACGTCGAGCGGCGCTTGGGTGTCGATGAGCAGGGAAGGGATGTCGCAATCGTTGCCTGTAAGGGGCATGTATCGATTCATGGTAAAGCCTCGGTCTAATTAATTGAGGCTGTCACCTATCGTCGCCAAACGAATGGGTGACAGCTGTACGCAGGTTGGCGAACCGGGACCGAGTTCCGGCAGACCCGAAGGTCTCCCGCGCACAGCTGCCATAAAGCAGCTTTGCGGGTGCGAAAGTGCCTGCAATCAAGCAGAGCGCTTTCGCATACGGTCAACGGATCGCCAAATCCGATCGCCATGTCGGGCGACCGGCGGACTATAAGCGCTGCCCTTCAACCCATGCAAGGCAATCGTCGACACGCTATCTATTACAGATCTTGTAATAGTTTTGCGTTGTAGGAAATCCCTGTTTCGCCTGTACGATTCAAGTCCTTTTCCCACAACAGGACCTACATGAACACCCTCTCGGAGCCTCCCAGTCGTCTTTCCCCAAGACATGCACTGTCGCCGTTCCCGCTGATCGCCTGCCTCCGGGCCAAGCATCCCGTCTTCCGATTGCCTACCCTTACCCGGTCCCTCGACCGTGCGTTGCCGTGCCCGGCATTCTGAAAAACTTGAAGAGATACTGAAAAATGGAATGGTTAGCGGATCCAACGGCCTGGCTCGGCCTGTTGACTTTGATTGTGCTGGAACTGGTGCTGGGCATCGACAACCTGGTGTTTATCGCGATCCTGGCGGACAAGCTGCCGCCGGAGCAGCGTGACCGTGCGCGTCTGATCGGTTTGTCCCTGGCGTTGCTGATGCGTCTGGGCTTGCTGGCAAGTATTTCCTGGTTGGTGACCCTGACCCAACCGCTGTTCGAGGTGTTCGACAAGAGTTTCTCGGGCCGTGACTTGATCATGCTGTTTGGTGGTGTGTTCCTGTTGTTCAAGGCCACCATGGAATTGCATGAGCGCCTTGAGGGGCATGTGGCTCAGCGCACTGGCAACGTGGCTTATGCGATGTTCTGGCCGATCGTTGCGCAGATTGTGGTGCTGGATGCGGTGTTCTCCCTCGATGCGGTGATTACCGCCGTGGGCATGGTGGATGAGCTGGCGGTGATGATGATCGCGGTGATCATTTCCATCGGCCTGATGATCGTTGCCAGCAAGCCGCTGACCCGTTTTGTCAACGCCCACCCGACGGTGATCATGCTGTGCCTGGGCTTCCTGATGATGATCGGTTTTGCCCTGACGGCCGAAGGCCTGGGCTTCCACATTCCCAAAGGCTATCTGTACGCGGCCATCGGCTTCTCGATCCTGATCGAGCTGTTCAACCAGATCGCCCGGTCGCGCCGCAAGAAGTCGGCCCAGGGCACGCTGCCGAGACGTGAGCGCACGGCCCATGCGGTAATGCGTTTGCTCGGCGGGCGTAATCTGGCAGTGGAGGAGGTAGGTGAAGAGGTCGCCGACCTGCTGGACAACCCCGATGCCAACGGCGGGCCGCTGTTCGATCGGCGCGAGCGGGTGATGATCAGTGGCGTGCTGCAACTGGCTGAACGCCCGATCCGTACGCTGATGACGCCTCGGGCGAAGGTGGACTCTATAGATTTGTCGGACGATCCCGACACTATCCGCCTGAAACTGATGCATTCGTCTTACTCGCGTCTGCCCTTGATCCGCGACGGTAATGTCGACGAGCCATTGGGCTTTGTGCACAAGAAGGAGTTGCTCAAGGAATACCTGGCCGGTAACGAGCCGAACCTGGAGCACCTGGCGCGCCGGGCGGTCAACTTGCTGGAGAGTTTTTCGATTCTCAATGCCCTGGAGCAGATGCGTCAGGAGTCGACTCACATTGCCTTCGTGATCAACGAATTTGGCGACTTTATCGGGGTGTTGAGCATGACCGACATCCTCGAGTCCATCGCCGGTGAGTTGCCGGATGCGAGTGAGGTCGAAGGCCCGGATATCATCGAGGAGGAGGGTGGTTTTCGCGTCAATGGCGCCTTGAACCTCAACCTGATCCGCCAGCGCACCGGCTTCAAGGCTGTGGCGACGGAGGATTACCAGACCCTGGCCGGGCTGGTGATGAGCCTGCTGGATCGACTGCCGGTGGTCGGTGACAGCCTGGAACATGAAGGCTGGCGCCTGACCGTGGCGGCGGTGGAGGAGCGGCGGGTCACGCAGGTGTTGCTGGCCCCTCTTTAACGGGTGAATTTCATTCGACGCTGGGCTGGCCTTTGGATAGCATCGCCGCTCACTGAACCGTTAAGGAAGGGTTACCCGAATGACTTTGGACGTGCTTAAGATTTCTGCATTCTGTGACGGCAACCAGGGCGGTAACCCTGCAGGTGTTTGGATCGGTGACAGCCTGCCGGAAGCTGTAGAAATGCAGCGTATCGCCCACGAAGTCGGGTTTTCGGAAACCGTATTTGCCTGCCCGCAGGATGACGGCTGGCGCGTGCGGTACTTCGCGCCGGAGTCCGAAGTTGCGTTTTGCGGGCATGCCACCATCGCCCTCGGTGCGGCCTTGAGCCTGGCGCTGGGCGATGGCGAATTCCACCTGGCGTTGAACAACGGCGATATTTCCGTCAGCGGCCGCAGCGAAGGCGACCTGATCGAGGCCGCGCTGCAATCCCCGCCAACCCGCAGCGCACCGGCCAACGATGCCCTGGTGGACGCGGGCCTGACCCTGTTCGGTTACACCCGCAATGACCTGGACCCGAGCATTCCGCCAGCGATCATCCATGCCGGCATCTCCCACCTGGTGCTGGCGCTCGACAGCCGCGCCAAACTCAGCCAGATGCACTATGAACTGGAGGCCGGTCGCCGCTACATGACCGACGCCGGGTTGGGTACCGTGGTGCTGGTGTTTGCCGAAAGCCCGACACTGTTCCACACCCGCAACCCGTTTGCGGTGGGCGGCGTGTACGAAGACCCGGCCACGGGTGCCGCGACCGCTGCCTTTGCCGGCTACCTGCGGGACCTGGGCTGGCCGCACAACGGGCGCATCGACATCATCCAAGGCGAGGACATGGGCAGCCGTTCGCGCTTGCAGGCGCAGATCACCGATGAAAAGGGTGCCTCGATTCGGGTTTCGGGGACGGCGCGGTTGATGTTGGAGGACTGATTCTGGTCCTGGCGAACGTCTCCCTCAGCGTTTTTTCGTCGAACCCCTCCAGCTTATTGATCATCTCGCCATTCTGGAAAACCAGCAGGGTAGGAGTGCCGGTAACCTCGGGATGCCTCGGGGTTCGGGCAGTGTCGAGCACCAGGCTTTTCACGGAGCTGGCGTATTTCCCGGCAATCCGTTCAAACAGTGGCCCGGCTTCCCCGCAGGCCGGGCAGTGCTGCGAAACAAACAGCATGAACACCGTTCTATGCGTCTTGAGCAACTGCTGATACTGCTCGGCATCGGCAATCACCGCCGTTGCAATTCCCATGATGATCTCCTTGAGCGAAAGGCCTGGCCCACGCTAATCCCGGCGATCAAAATCGTCTACTGTCAAAACTAACAGGTACCCACCTCCAACTGGCCCATTGTGGCGAGGGAGCTTGCTCCCGCTGGGCTGCGCAGCAGCCCCAAAGGATTCAACGCTCCGCCCGCTCCCGAGCCTTCTTCGCCAACCCCACGCACTGCTTATAGTCACCCTGATCCTTGGCATCCTTGGCCCTGCGATACCCATGATGATTCTGCGTGGTGTAGTTCGTACTGAACGCCGCCTTCAGCCTGACCAGCTCGGCCTTGCATTCGCGCCGGTCATCCTTGGCGAACACCTGGGTGGCAAATGCCAGCGACAACAACATAAGGACAAGACTGATCTTCATCTGAACGCGTTCCTTGGGGGGCTCGATCATCTGCCAAGACTAGCCCAGCCACGGAATTCTTCCATCCGGCCACTGCACCGCTTTCGTGCACGGTAACGACCCGCCCCCGCACCCAAATGTGGCCTGTCACCCCGGTGTGTAGCCAACGGTAGCAACCTGATTGCAGCGGCTGGCCCAGTGCCTTATCGCTGATAAAAATCTATCCCGTTGATTTAAAAAGAAATTAATCCAGAAATATTTTTCTGTTACTGCGTGTGGCACACTTTCTGCTGTCTATTCCGTTGTTACATACTAAGTTCCGGTATAGCGGAATACACAATCCCTGGAGTGCTTGTCATGCATCACCGACCTTCCGTGTTCAAAGCGTGTGTTTTTCTCTTCGCCGCATCGGCTTCCCTCGCCAGCGTAGTGCAGGCGGCGGACAGCAAGCTCGATACAGTGCTCAAGCGTGGGCACCTGATCGTGGGTACAGGCAGTACCAATGCGCCGTGGCACTTCCAGGGAGCGGATGGCAAGTTGCAGGGTTTTGACATCGACATCGGCCACATCGTGGCCAAGGGTCTGTTCAATGACCCGAGCAAAGTCGAATACGTGGTGCAGTCTTCCGATGCCCGCATTCCCAACCTGTTGACCGACAAGGTCGACATGAGCTGCCAGTTCATCACCGTCACGGCAAGCCGTGCGCAGCAGGTGGCCTTCACCCTGCCGTACTACCGCGAAGGTGTGGGCCTGCTGCTGCCGGCCAACAGCAAGTACAAGGAAATCGAAGACCTGCAGGCCGCTGGCGACAGCGTCACCGTGGCCGTGCTGCAGAACGTCTACGCCGAAGAACTGGTGCACCAGGCATTGCCCAAAGCCAAGGTCGACCAGTACGACAGCGTCGACCTGATGTACCAGGCCGTGAACTCCGGGCGTGCCGACACCGCCGCCACCGACCAGTCCTCGGTCAAGTACCTGATGGTGCAAAACCCGGGCCGCTACCGCAGCCCGAGCTACGCCTGGAGCCCGCAAACCTATGCGTGCGCCGTCAAGCGTGGCGACCAGGACTGGCTGAACTTCGTCAACACCGCCCTGCATGAAGCCATGACCGGTGTGGAATTCCCAATGTACAAGGCCTCGTTCAAGCAATGGTTCGGTGTGGACCTGCCAGAGCCTGCGATCGGTTTCCCGGTTGAGTTCAAGTAATTCGTAAACCCTGGGGCGTCGCTGACGGCGCCCCAATCAGGTACTGCCGACCATGAACTATCAGTTGAACTTTGCCGCTGTGTGGCGCGATTTCCCCAGCTTGCTGGCGGGGCTCGGCCTAGGCCTTGAACTGGCACTGCTGTCCATCGCCATCGGTTGCGTGATCGGCCTGTTGATGGCGTTTGCGATGCTGTCCAAACACCGTGCGCTGCGCATCGTGGCCTCGGTGTATGTGACGGTGATCCGCAACACCCCGATCCTGGTGCTGATCCTGTTGATCTACTTCGCCTTGCCCAGCCTGGGTATCCGGCTGGACAAGATCCCCTCGTTCATCATCACCCTGTCGTTGTACGCCGGTGCCTACCTCACCGAAGTCTTCCGCGCAGGCCTGCTGAACATTCCCAAGGGGTTGCGTGAAGCGGGCCTGGCCATTGGCCTGGGCGAATGGCGTATCCGCGCGTACATCACCGTGCCGGTGATGCTGCGCAACGTGCTGCCGGCGCTGTCGAACAACTTCATTTCGCTGTTCAAGGACACCTCCCTGGCCGCCGCGATCGCGGTGCCGGAGCTGACCTATTACGCCCGCAAGATCAACGTCGAAAGCTACCGGGTGATTGAAACCTGGATGGTCACGACCGCGCTCTACGTGGCTGCCTGTTACCTCATTGCCATGCTGCTCCGTTACCTGGAACAGCGTTTGGCAATTCGCCGCTAAGGAGCGCCCATGTACGAATCCCCCAGCTGGCTGCATGAGTTGTGGATCGCCCGGGAAACCCTCTGGGCGGGGTTCCAGACCAGCGTCTACTGCTCGGCCCTGGCCATTATCTTCGGCACCCTGATCGGCATCGTCGCCGGCTTGGTACTGACCTACGGCAAATTCTGGATGCGCGCACCGTTTCGCCTGTACGTCGACCTGATCCGCGGTACGCCGGTGTTTGTGCTGGTATTGGCGTGCTTCTACATGCTGCCGGCGCTTGGCTGGCAGATCACTGCGTTCCAGGCCGGTGCCGTGGGCCTGACGCTGTTCTGCGGCTCTCACGTTTCGGAAATCGTGCGCGGTGCATTGCAGGCCATTCCCAAGGGGCAACTGGAAGCGGGCAAGGCCATCGGCCTGACCTTCTATCAATCCCTGGGCTACGTGCTGTTACCCCAGGCGCTGCGGCAGATCCTGCCGACCTGGGTCAACTCGTCCACCGAAATCGTCAAGGCTTCCACCTTGCTGTCGGTGATCGGTGTGGCCGAGCTGCTCCTCAGCACCCAACAGGTCATCGCCCGGACGTTCATGACCCTGGAGTTCTACCTGTTTGCAGGCTTTATGTTTTTTGTCATCAACTACGCCATCGAATTGTTGGGGCGTTACATTGAAAAGCGGGTGGCGTTGCCATGAACCAACTCTCAAAAGAAAGCCAGCCACTGCTGAACATTCGCGGCCTGCGTAAACAGTACGGCCCGGTGGAAGTGCTCAAGGGCGTCGACCTGAGCATGCAGCGCGGCAACGTCGTGACATTGATCGGCTCCAGCGGTTCGGGCAAGACCACGCTGCTGCGTTGCGTCAACCTGCTGGAAGAATTCCAGGGCGGCCAGATCACCCTCGACGGTGAATCCATCGGCTACAGCGAGGTCGGCGGCAAGCGCGTGCGCCACCCGGAGCGGGTGATCTCCCAGCACCGCGCGATGACCGGCATGGCGTTCCAGCAGTTCAACCTGTTCCCGCACCTGACCGCCTTGCAGAACGTCACCCTGGGCCTGCTCAAGGTCAAGAAGATGGGCAAGGACGAAGCGGTTGCACTGGCGGAAAAATGGCTGGACCGTGTCGGCCTGCTGGAGCGCCGCAATCACTTCCCGGGCCAACTGTCGGGCGGCCAGCAACAGCGCGTGGCGATTGCCCGGGCGATTGCGATGAACCCGAGCCTGATGCTGTTCGACGAAGTCACCTCGGCCCTGGACCCGGAACTGGTGGGCGAAGTGCTCAGCGTAATCAAGGGTTTGGCGGAAGAGGGCATGACCATGTTGCTGGTCACCCACGAAATGCGCTTTGCCTATGAGGTCTCGGACAAGATCGTCTTCATGAACCAGGGCCGCATTGAAGAACAAGGGCCGCCGAAGGACATTTTCGAACGCCCGCAATCGCCGCGACTGGCGGAATTTCTCAAGAACATTCGTTTTTAAATCATCACTTCAGGAGATCCATTATGAGCATTACTCGTTACGGCACCGGCGCCACTGCAGGCGGCGGCCAGCCTCGTCCTTTCGCCCGCGCGGTGGAAGCAGATGGCTGGTTGTACGTGTCGGGCCAGGTGCCGGCGGTGGACGGTGAAATCATCACGGGCGGGATCGTCGAGCAGACCCACCAGACCATGCGCAACGTGGTGGCGATTCTCGAAGAAGCCGGCTACGCCCTTGAAGACGTGGTGCGCGTCGGTGTATGGCTGGAAGACCCACGGGACTTCTGGAGCTTCAACAAAGTCTTCGGCGAATACTTCAACCCGGAACATGCTCCGGCGCGGGCGTGTGTGCAGGCGAACATGATGGTCGATTGCAAGGTTGAGATCGATTGCGTGGCCTACAAGAAAAAAGGCTAAATGCCCGTCTCTTGAGACCACAGGAGACCCAATGTGGGAGCGGGCTTGCTCGCGAAAGCGGTGGATCAGTTGTAGATGTATTCACTGACACACCGCTTTCGCGAGCAAGCCCGCTCCCACAGGGGGTCTGTGTTGATAGCTACATCTTCAAACGGGACCGACGACTGCCATGACCGAAGACACCATCAAACGCCGCGCCAAAGGCCTCGACCGGGCGTTCGATATCCTCGATTTCCTCAAGGAAATCGGCCAGCCCCTGCGCCCGAATGACATCGCCAGCGGCATCGGCAGCCCCAAATCCACGGTCTACGAGCTGGTGGCCTCGCTGCTGGAACGGCGCATCCTCGAAACCGTCGGCAAGGACGGTCACGTCTACCTCGGCCGTCAGCTGTACTTCCTCGGCCAGGCCCACCTGCGCCATTTCGACCTGACCCGCGAAGCCGACCACGCCCTGCAGGAAATCGTCAGCCAAACCCACGAAACCGCCCAGATGTGCCTGCTCAATGGCCGCAAATACACCGTGGCCCTGATGCGCGAAGGCGAGCGGCATTTCCGCATTTCCTCAGACATCGGCGAGAACGCGCCGATCCCCTGGACCGCCTCCGGCCGCCTGCTGCTGGGCCACCTGAGCGACCAGCAAATCATCGACCTGATCGACTACGACGACTTCATCCTCCCGGACGGTCAGCGCCTGCCTCTGGAAACCTTCCTCGGGCAAATCCGTCAGGCCACCCTCGACGGATTCTTCTCCTTCGACAGTGTCGCCGACACCTTTACCCACTGCTTTGCCGCCCCGGTCCGGGACGCCCAAGGCATCAGCATTGCGACCCTGTGCATCGTCGCCCCACGGGCCGATGCGATCAAAAACTACAACGACTACCGCCGGGTGCTGATCGACAGTGCGAACAACCTGGCCCGTCGCATCAACGAATAGGAAACCCTTATGTCTGCCTTCAATGCCGTTGAAAAAGGCGCCGCCGCCATCGGTGCACATCTGGTCCGTGACGTCAGCCTGCCAGCCCTGGTGTTGCACCGTGACGCCCTGGAACACAACATCCGCTGGATGCAGGATTTCGTCAGCAACAGCGGTGCGCAATTGGCGCCTCACGGCAAGACCAGCATGATGCCCGCGCTGTTCCAGCGGCAGATCGAGCAGGGCGCCTGGGGCATCACCCTGGCCAACGCCGTGCAGACCCGCGCTGCGTACGCCGGTGGGGTTCGCCGGGTGTTGATGGCCAACCAACTGGTGGGCGCGCCGAACATGGCGCTGATCGCCGACCTGCTGGCCGACCCCGAATTCGACTTCCACTGCATGGTCGACCACCCGGACAACGTCGCCGACCTGGGCCTGTTCTTCGCCGCCCGTGGCCTGCGCTTGAACGTGATGATCGAATACGGCGTGGTCGGCGGGCGTTGCGGTTGCCGCACCGAACAACAGGTGCTCGACCTGGCCAAGGCGATCAATGCCCAGCCTGCGCTGGCCCTCACCGGCATCGAAGGCTACGAAGGGGTGATCCATGGCGAGCACGCCATCAGTGGCATCCGCGAATTCGCCGCCTCCCTGGTACGCCTGGCCGTCGACCTGCAAAACAGCGGCGCCTTCGACCTGGCCAAGCCCATCATTACCGCCTCGGGTTCGGCCTGGTACGACCTGATTGCCGAATCCTTCGAAGCCCAGAACGCCGCTGGCCGCTTCCTCAGCGTATTGCGCCCGGGCAGCTACGTGGCTCACGACCACGGCATCTACAAAGACGCGCAGTGCTGCGTACTGGATCGTCGCAGCGACCTCAACGAAGGCCTGCGCCCGGCGCTGGAAGTCTGGGCCCATGTGCAGTCGCTGCCGGAGCCGGGCTTTGCGGTGATCGCCCTGGGCAAGCGCGACGTCGCCTACGACGCCGGCCTGCCGGTGCCGCTCAAGCGCTACAAGGCTGGCGTGCTGCCAGCCGAGGGTGATGACGTGACCGCGTGCAAGGTCACCGCCGTGATGGACCAGCATGCGTTCATGGTCGTCGCACCGGGGGTTGAGTTGCGCATTGGCGACATCATCTCCTTCGGCACATCCCACCCGTGCCTGACCTTCGACAAGTGGCAAGTGGGTAATCTGGTGGATGAGCAGTTGCAGGTGATCGAAAGCCTGCATACCTGCTTCTAGACCGAGTCGCGCCTTTCGCGAGCAAGCCCGCTCCCACATTCGACCGAGTTCCTTCAGTTGAAATGCATTCAAATGTGGGAACGGGCTTGCTCGCGAAGAGGCCCTCCAGTACATCGAGAGACCCCAGGCATGAACACAAAACCGCGCATCGCCCTGATCGGCGAATGCATGATCGAACTGCAACACCGCGCCGACGGCAGCCTGCAACAAAGCTTCGGCGGCGACACCCTGAACGCCGCCGTCTACCTGCGCCGCGAACTGGGTGAACCGAGCACCGTCGACTACGTCACCGCCCTGGGCGATGACAGCTTCAGCGATGCCATGTGCAAGCACTGGGCCGAAGAAGGCCTGGGCCTGGGCATGGTCCAGCGCCTGCCCGGGCGCCTGCCGGGTTTGTACTGCATCCAGACCGATGCCAACGGCGAGCGCAAATTCCTCTACTGGCGCAATGAAGCGGCCGTGCGCGACTGCTTCACCACACCGGCGGCCGAGCCGATCCTGGCAGCGTTGCCGACGTACGACGTGGTGTATTTCAGCGGCATCACCCTGGCGGTGCTAGGCGAAGTGGGCCGTGCGCGCCTGCTGGAAACCCTGGTCGAAACCCGCAAGCGCGGCGGCAAGGTGGTGTTCGACAACAACTACCGGCCACGCCTGTGGGCCAGCGTGGACGCCGCACGCGCGGCGTATCACGCGGTGTTGGCCGAGGTGGATATCGCCTTGCTGACCGAGGATGACGAACGGGCGTTGTTCGGCTATGAAGACAGCGAGCAGGTGTTTGCGGCGTACCCGACGATTGCCGAGGTGGCGCTCAAGCGCGGGGCGGATGCGTGTTTGATTCGCTGGGAGGATGAGCGGTTCGAGGTGCCGGCGCTGGTGGTGGAGAAGGTGGTCGACACTACGGCGGCGGGGGATTCGTTCAGTGCGGCGTACCTGGCCAGTCGGCTCAAGGGCGGCTCGCCGCAGGATGCAGCACTGGCCGGGCATCGGTTGGCGAGCCGGGTGATTCAGGTGCCGGGTGCACTTATTCCCCGAGACTAACGCTGATCGTTCCCACGCTCCGCGTGGGAATGCAGCCAGGGACGCTCTGCGTCCCAAGAGCGGACGCAGAGCGTCAGGTGAGGCATTCCCACGCGGAGCGTGGGAACGATCAGCCATCAATCGCGGTAAAACACTTGCACCAGGTGATACCCGAACTTGCTCTTGATCGGCCCATGAACCACCTTCACGGGCTTCTTGAAGATCACCGCATCAATCACCCCCACCATCTGCCCCGGCCGCACTTCACCCAAATCACCGCCGCGCTTGGCGGAAGGGCAGGTGGAGTACTTCTTGGCCAACACATCAAACGCTTCGCCCTTGGCAATACGCTGCTTGAGCTGTTCGGCTTCCTCACTGGTTTTCACCAGAATGTGACGGGCTTGGGCTTTCATTGATCGGTCCTGATGTGAAACGGCGCGCGATTATGCCTGAAGTCAGGCCTCTGAGCTGATCATGCTGCGGATTTTGTTGGCCAGCAGGTCAATCGAAAACGGCTTGGCCACCATGTCCATGCCTTCCTCCAGGAACCCCTGGCGCTCGGCGGCTTTCTCGGCGTAACCGGTCATGAACAGCACCTTCAGGTCCGGCCGGTGTTGCCGGGCGATTTCCGCCAGTTGCCTGCCGTTCATCCCCGGCAAGCCCACATCAGTCACCAGCAAATCCACGCGCAAGTCGGACTCCAGCAACGGCAGCGCCGCCCGTGCATCCGCCGCCTGGTGTGCGGTGTAGCCCAGTTCATCCAGCACATTCACCACCAGCATCCGCACTGCCGGGTCGTCCTCGACCACCACCACGGCTTCGCCTTCCAGCGCTACCGGGGCTTCGCCCTGGGTAGCGGGCGTGGTCCGCTCCAGTGCCGTGCCATGCAGGCGCGGCAGGTACAGGCGCACGCAGGTGCCCTGGCCCGGTTCGCTTTGGATGGTCACGTGGCCGCCGGATTGCTGTGCAAACCCATAGATCATCGACAGCCCAAGCCCGGTACCCTGGCCGATGGGCTTGGTGGTGAAGAACGGGTCGAAGGCCTTGGCGAGGATTTTCGCGGTCATGCCTGCGCCGTTGTCGCTCACGCCGAGCATCACATAGTCGCCGGCCTTGACCGGTTCCAGGGTGGTGATATCGGTGCCGTCGAGGTAGCTGTTGGCGGTTTCGATGCACAATTGCCCACCGTCGGGCATCGCATCGCGGGCGTTGATCACCAGGTTGAGCAGGGCGTTTTCCAGCTGGCTGGCGTCGGTGTTCACCGGCCACACGTCGGTGCCCAGTTGCACCTTGAGTTCGATGTGCGCGCCCTTGGTGCGGCGGAACAGGTCTTCCAGGGACGCCACCAATTGATTCGGGTCGACCGGCTTGCGGTCCAGGGATTGGCGACGGGAGAAGGCCAGCAGGCGATGGGTCAGCGCAGCGGCGCGATGAGCCGAGGATACGGCGGCGTCGGTGAAACGGCCGATCTCGTCGCTGCGCCCGGCGGCGATATAGCGTTGCATCAGGTCCAGGCTGCCGATGATCCCGGTGAGCATGTTGTTGAAGTCATGGGCGATGCCGCCGGTGAGCTGGCCGACCGCTTCCATCTTCTGGGCATGGCGCAGGGCGTCTTCGGCACGCTCGCGCTCGAACATCTCGTTTTGCAGGCGCTGGTTGGCTTCGGCCAGGGCCTGGGTGCGCTGGCTGACGCGCTCTTCGAGGTTTTCGTTGAGGTGGCGCAGGGCTTCCTCGGTCAGTTTGCGCTCGGTCTCGTCGATCACAAAAATATAGAAACCGTTGACTGACCCGTCAGCGCTGAAACGCGGCAGGTACTTCATCAGCGCGTGGCGTGGCCGCCCGTCATGGTGCGGGGTGACGGTAACGAAACTGCAGGCCTTGCCCTTGAGCGCCGCCTCGATCTTGTCGACGCGCCCGGCATAGATTTCGTCGCCCACGACTTCGCGGATGCTCTTGCCGTACAACTCCTGCGGGGTCATGCCGTACCATTCCAGATAGGCACTGTTGTTCAGGCGAAAACGCTGCTCGTGGTCGACATAACCGATCAACACCGGCATGGCGTTGATGATCAGTTGCAGCTCGGTCTGGCTTTGGCGCAGGGCCTGTTCGGTGTGCTTGCGTTCGGTCAGGTCGAGGGCGGCGCCGAGAAAACGCGCCGGTCGGCCATGGTGGTCCTTGTAGCAGCGGCCCCGGGCAAACACCCAGCGCACTTCGCCGTCGGCGCGCTGCAGGCGGTATTCCTCGGCGTACTCGGTGCCGTGGGTGATGCAGTGCTTGATGCTGCGGGCCACCATGCCACGGTCTTCGGGGTGCACGCCTTGCAGGTAGTCGCTGATGGGCAGCAGGTCGGCGTCGCACGGGTCAACACCGTGCAGTTGGGCGAAATGGGCGTCGGCGATAAAGCGGTCTTCGCCGATATCCCAGTCCCAGGTGCCCACGGCATCGGTGGCGGCCAGGGCCAGCTGCAGGCGCTGCTCGGTGTTGCGCTGGGCCTTGAGGCTGTTTTCGGTGCGCTGCTGCAGTTCCAGGGCGATGCGCCGGCGCTCGTTGGTTTCGATGGCGGTAATCAGGATCCCGGCGACCTCGCCGCGCTCGTCGCGGATCGGGCTGTAGGTCAGGTCGAGCCAGATCTCGGTGTCGCGGTCGTTGCGCTGCAGGACGAAACGCTGCTCGGTGAAGGTGCGCACCTGGCCCATGAGGACGGCGCTGTAGATCGGGTCGGTAAACGGCTTGAGCTCAGGCCAGATCAGGTCAGCCGGTTGGCCGAAGGCGGCCGGATGCTTGTTGCCCGCCAGCATCGCGAAGCCATCGTTGTAGATCTGGGTGAGTTCGGCGCCCCACAGCAACAGCATCGGCATCGGTGAATGGATCACGATGTCCACGGCTGTACGGAGGCTTTGCGGCCAATCAATGGCGTCACCGAGGGGGCTTCGTGCCCAGTCCAGCCGCGCAATCAGTGCTGCGGCCTCGCTGCCGGTGGGTGATACGTTCATGTAAATGCCCTGCGCGTAACGCTTGAAGAATGACAAAAGCCGATTATCCCGCGACCCGGGGCCGGCTTTCCACCCTCGAAAAATAGCATGCTTGAGGGGTTTGTCTTCAAATGAGTGCTTAAAGGCTAAAACGTTTCATCTTTCTGCCAGCTCCCGGCGATCACGAAATTGCTCCAGCGCTTCGGGGTTGGCCAGTGCGTCGGTGTTCTTGACCGCCTCGCCATGCACCACGTTGCGCACCGCCAGCTCGACGATCTTGCCGCTGATGGTGCGCGGGATATCCGTCACCGCGAGGATCTTCGCCGGCACGTGGCGCGGCGTGGTGTTGGCGCGGATCACCTGGCGGATCTGCTGCTCCAGGCCGTCGTCCAGTTCGATGCCATCGTTGAGGCGCACAAACAGCACCACCCGCACGTCATCCTGCCAGCGTTGGCCGATGGCCAGGCTTTCCAGGACCTGAGGCACTTTTTCCACCTGGCGGTAGATCTCCGCGGTGCCGATGCGCACCCCTCCGGGGTTGAGCACCGCATCCGAGCGGCCATGGATCAGCAGGCTGCCATTGGGCCGCTGTTCGGCGTAGTCGCCCTGGGCCCACACGCCCGGGAACTGGCTGAAATACGAGGCCCGCAGTTTTTCCTGGTGCGGGTCATTCCACAGACCGATAGGCATTGCGGGGAAGTGCCGGGTGCACACCAGTTCGCCTTTTTCGCCCACCATCGGGTGGCCCTGGTCGTCCCACACTTCGATAGCCATTGCCAGGCTCTTGCACTGCATCTCGCCACGGCGCACCGGCAGCACCGGGTTGCCGATCACGAAGCAGGACACGATATCGGTGCCACCCGACATCGACGACAGGCATAGCTCGGGCTTGATCTCGCGGTACACGTAGTCGTAGCTCTGGGGCGACAGCGGCGAGCCGGTAGAAATCAGGCCCTTGAGGCTGCCCAGGTCATGGCTCAGCCGCGGTTGCAGCCCGGCCTTCTCCAGGGTGGCGAGGAACTTGGGGCTGGTGCCGAACACGCTGATTTTTTCCTGGTCGATCAGGTCCATCAGGCGTTCCGGCCCGGGGTGAAACGGCGAGCCGTCATACAGCACCGCCGTGGCGCCGATGGCCAGTACCGACACCAGCCAGTTCCACATCATCCAGCCGCAGGTGGTGTAGTAGAACAGGCAGTCGTCCCGCGACAGGTCGGCGTGCAGGCCGTGTTCCTTGAGGTGGGTGAGCAATACGCCGCCGGTGCCGTGGATGATGCACTTGGGCACGCCGGTGGTGCCGCTGGAATAGAGGATGTACAGGGGCTGATCGAAGGGCACGGCGACGAAATCGGGCTCACCGCCGGGGCTGTAGAAGTCGTCCCAGAGTGCGACGTGGGCCCGGGTCTGATACTCCTCGGGCCGGGCTTGCGGGCGGGCATACGGCACGATGATCAATTGTTGCAGGGACGGCAGCCGTTCGAGGATTTCATTGAGCTTGCTGCTTTGGTCGATGAGCTTGCCGGCGTAGCGGTAACCGGCGCAGGTGATCAGCACCTTGGGTTCTATCTGGCCGAAGCGGTCGATCACGCCCTGGGTGCCGAAGTCCGGCGAGGAGCACGACCAGATGGCGCCGAGGCTGGTGGTGGCGAGCATGCCCACCAGGGTTTGCCAGGTGTTGGGCATGCACGCGGCCACCCGGTCCCCCACGCCCACGCCGGCCGCCCGCAGGCTGCGCTGCAGGCCGGCGACATGGCGGGCCAGTTCGGCGTAGGTCAGTTGCTCGCGCTGGCCGTCTTCGCTGATCGCGACCACGGCGGGGTGATCGTCGCGGCGGCGCAGCAGGTGTTCGGCAAAGTTCAGGGTAGCGCCGGGAAACCACTGGGCGCTGGGCATCTCGGCGTCTTCGATCAGCACCGCGCTGGGCGGCGTGCGGAACTGCACGTCGAAGAACTCGACAATCGACTGCCAGAAGTCCGGGCGCTGGTCGATGCTCCACTGGTGCAGGGCCGGGTAGTCGCTGATCTGCAAGGCATGGCGATCATTGATGAAGCGCCGGAACTGGTCCATCCGGGTGTTGTGGATGCGTTCGGGGGAGGGTTGCCAGAGTATTTCGGACATCAGGAAATCTCTTTTTTATTATCTGATCTATCTAACGACACCGATCAAAATGTGGGAGCGGGGGGGGGGGGGGGGGGGGGGGGGGGGGGGTGGGGGTTGGGGGGGGGGGGGGGGCCAAAGAACAGGGGCGACGCCGCACCCCCAA
>NZ_JBIUVK010000009.1:34542-37089 GCF_044742865.1 Pseudomonas sp. NPDC087814
CGGGCTTGCTCGCGAATGCGGTGTATCAGGCAGTAATTCAGGCACTGACACACCGCATTCGCGAGCAAGCCCGCTCCCACATTTGAGCTGCGGTGTCTTGGGAATCGTCGTTTACTGGGCCAGCCAGCCACCGTCGATATTCCATGCCGCGCCCCGCACCTGGCTGCCGGCTTCGCTGCACAGGAACAGCACCAGCTCCCCCAATTGCGGCGGTGTCACGAACTCCAGCGACGGCTGCTTCTCCGCCAGCAAATCCTGCTGCGCCTGCTGTGGGTCAACCCCGCTGGCAATGCGGTCATCAATCTGCTTCTGCACCAGCGGCGTCAGCACCCAGCCCGGGCAGATGGCATTGCAGGTGACATTACTCTGGGCTGTTTCCAGGCCCACCACCTTGGTCAGCCCGATCACCCCGTGCTTGGCAGCGACGTAAGCCGCCTTGCCCACCGAACCCACCAGCCCATGCACCGAGGCGATATTGACGATCCGCCCCCAACCCTTGGCTTTCATGCCCGGCAGGCTCAAACGCGTGCTGTGGAACACCGACGACAGGTTGATCGCAATGATCGAATCCCAGCGCTCCACCGGGAATTCGTCCACCGGCGCCACATGCTGGATCCCGGCGTTGTTCACCAGAATGTCGATGCCGCCAAACTCGCGCTCGGCGTAGGCGATCATCTCGGCGATCTGCGCCGGGTCGCTGACGTCGGCCGGATGATGCCCGACCTTGCCGCCGAAGGCCTGCACCTGGGCGATCACCGCGCTGGCATCGCCGAAGCCGTTGAGGATCAGGTTGGCGCCGGCCTTGGCCAGGCTCAGGGCGATGCCCAGGCCGATGCCGCTGGTGGAGCCGGTGACCAGGGCGGTCTTGCCGTTCAATGTCGTCATATCAACCTCACACAATGCCGGTGGCGTAGAAAGTACCAATCACCACGAACACCGCGAGGGTCTTGATGATCGTGATGCCGAAAATATCTTTATAGGCTTCGCGGTGGGTCAGCCCGGTGACCGCCAGCAGCGTGATCACGGCGCCGTTGTGGGGCAGGGTGTCCATGCCGCCACTGGCCATGGCGGCGACCCGGTGCAGTACTTCAAGAGGGATATTGGCCGCATGGGCCGCTGAAATAAAGCTCTCCGACATGGCCGCCAGCGCAATGCTCATGCCGCCCGAGGCGGAACCGGTGATACCGGCCAGCAGGGTCACGGTAATCGCTTCGTTGACCAATGGGTTGGGAATGCCCTTGAGCCAGTCCGCCAGCACCAGGAAGCCCGGCAGCGAGGCGATCACCGCACCAAAACCGTATTCCGAAGCGGTGTTCATCGCCGCCAGCAGCGCGCCGCTGACGGCACTCTTGCTGCCCTCGGCGAGCTTGCTGCGAATCGCCGAGAAGCCGAACACCAGCACCACGATAATCCCCACCAGCAACGCCGCCTGCACCGCCCAGATTGCCGTGAGCTTGGCGACTTCGGTCTGCACCGGCGCGCTCATGCCCGGCAGGCTGAGGGTGTGGGTTTTGCCGTACCACAGCGGAATCCAGTGGGTGAACAGCAGGTTCATGATGCCCACCAGTAACAGCGGCGACAGCGCGATCCAAGGGTTGGGCAGCTTGATGTCTTCGGCGGTTTCCGGCTCGTTGCGCAGCTCGGTCCCATAGCCTTCACCGGCGCGCTGGGCCTTGTTGCGCTGGCGGGCCAGATACAGCATGCCGGCGCAGAACACGAAGATCGTGCCGATCAGCCCCAGCCACGGCGCGGCCCAGGCGGTGGTGTTGAAAAAGGTGCTGGGGATGATGTTCTGGATCTGCGGCGTGCCGGGCAAGGCGTCCATGGTGAACGAGAACGCGCCGAGGGCGATGGTCGCCGGCAGCAGGCGCTTGGGGATATTGCTCTGGCGGAACATCTCGGCGGCAAACGGGTACACCGCGAACACCACCACGAACAGCGACACGCCGCCGTAGGTCAGCAGGGCGCACACCAGCACGATCACCAGCATCGCCTGGCGGGTGCCGAGCACCTGGATCGCAGCGGCGACGATGGAGCGCGAGAAACCGGAGATTTCAATCAGCTTGCCGAACACCGCGCCGAGCAGGAATACCGGGAAATACAGCTTGAGGAAGCCGACCATTTTCTCCATGAACACCCCGGTGAACGCGGGAGCGACGGCGGAAGGGTCGGTGAGCAGCACGGCGCCGAGGGCGGCGATGGGGGCGAACAGGATGACGCTGTAGCCACGGTAGGCGGCCAGCATCAGCAGCGCCAGGGCTGCGAGGGCAATGATCACACTCATGGTGTGTCTCCATCTGATTGTTATTTTTGTGGGGGTGAGGCGGTGGGGAGGGGCTTTAGCGAGATGTGTGCCAAGTTATTAACTTATTGAAATATATAGATAAATTCTTAATTTGTGAGAGCGTTCTCAAGTTTTGTCCCGAATTTGAGACTGTTGGAGATCAAATGTGGGAGCGGGGGGGGGGGGGGGGGGGGGGGGGGGGGGGGGGGGATATGGGACGCGATAAAACACAAACCCCCCCAACACACCACCCCCCCCCAGAA
>NZ_JBIUVK010000009.1:37099-168836 GCF_044742865.1 Pseudomonas sp. NPDC087814
GTTGTTGGGGTGGGTGGTGTCTGCCCCCTGGTCTCAGCACCCACCCCCCCCCCCCCCCCCCCCCCCCCCCCCCCCCCCCCCCCCCCCCCCGCTCCCACATTGGATTTTCTCTGTATTTGGAATTGTGTCTCTTTTTGGAGACTAGGCGATGCCCAAGGCAACCATTTTCTTGTACAAGGTCGACCGACCCAGCCCCAGCCGCTTCGCCGCCTCCACCACATTCCCCTCACAGTGCTTCAACGCCGCCCCAATCACCTGCCGATCAAACCGCTCCCGGGCCGCGCTGAAACTCTCGCCCTCAACGGTCTCTACCGAACTCTGCTCAACCGGGCTGAATGTACCAATTGCTGCGCGAATTTCACTGGCGTCCAGCACCAGGTCATCACTCAACAGCGCCGCCCGCTCCAGCACATTGCGCAGCTCGCGGATATTCCCCGGCCACGCATGCTGCGCCAATAACGCCAAGGCCTCGCGGTCCAGCTCATGCTGGCTGCGCAACTCCTCCAGAATCGCCTCGCTCAACGCCGGCAAATCATCCAGCCGCGCGCGCAACGGCGGCACCTGGATCGGCAGCACATTCAGCCGGTAATACAGGTCCGCCCGAAACTCGCCGCGCTTGATTGCCGCTTCCAGGTCCATGGACGTGGCCGCAATCACCCGCACATCACTGTGGATCATCTCGTTGGAGCCCACCGGCTCGAACTCTTTCTCCTGCAACACCCGCAGCAATTTGCTTTGCAGTGGTAGCGGCATGTCGCCGATCTCATCCAGAAACAGCGTGCCGCCCTGGGCAATCTGCAACTTGCCGGGGCGGCCCTTGCGGTCGGCGCCGGTAAACGCGCCCGGTGCCGTGCCGAAGAATTCGGCTTCCAACAAATCATGGGGAATCGCCGCGCTGTTGATGCTCACAAAGGCTTTGTGCGCCCGAGGCGATGCACCATGAATCGCCTGGGCCAGCAGCTCCTTGCCGGTCCCGGTTTCCCCCAGCAGCAACACTGGCGACTCCGCGCTCGCACTGCGCCGCGCCCGACGTTTGACTTCCAGGCTGGCCGCGCTGGTGCCGATAAAGTGCGCGAAGTTGTATTTACTCTGCCGCGACCTCAGCAGCGACCGAGTGGAAGCCAGTTCCTGCTGCATGCTCAGGTAACGCTCGATCAGCGGCGACAGGTTGCGCAGCTCATCAAACAGCGCAAACCCGATGGCGCCGATCACCTTGCCGGCGTCGTCATGGATCGGCAGGCGCATCACCACCAGCGGGCCTTTGGGCGTGTCCTGGATATCCAGCAATATCGGCTGGTCGTTGCGCACCACCTGGCGCAACAGGCTGTTGGAAATCACCTGCTCGCAGGGTTGCCCGATGGCTTCGTCGGCGCTTTTCAGGCCGAAGCGCTTGGCGTAGCGCTCGTTCATCCAGACGATGTTCGCGTCACCGTCGACAATCACCGTGCCTTCGCTGGACTGCTCGATGATCTCGAACAGCGACTGGATCGCCAGGCCGCGAACGTATTGGTAATCCTTGAGGCTGCCAGTGGTGCTCATGGGTGCGCCGCCGCGAGGAGTTCCCGGGTGTAAGGGTGTTGAGGCGCGGCAAACACTTCATCGCTGGGCCCGCGTTCCACCACCTTGCCGTCCTTGATCACGATCATGTCGTGGGCCAGGGCCCGCACCACCGCCAGGTCATGGCTGATAAACAGGTACGTCAGGCCGTACTTTTCCTGCAGCTCAAGCAGCAGGGCGACCACCTGTTTCTGCACGGTACGGTCTAGTGCAGAAGTGGGTTCGTCCAGCAGGATCAGCGCCGGCTTGAGCACCAGCGCACGGGCGATGGCGATGCGCTGGCGCTGGCCGCCGGAGAATTCATGGGGGTAGCGATGGCGGCTGGCAGGGTCCAGGCCCACGTCTTCCAGCACGCGGATCACTTGGGCTTCGCGGTCCTTGAGGCTGCACGGGGCATGCACTTCCAGGCCTTCGCTGATGATCTGCGCCACCGACATCCGCGGGCTGAGGCTGCCGAACGGGTCCTGGAACACCACCTGCATCTGCTTGCGCCACGGCTGCATCTGTTTTTGCGTCAGGCCGTCGAGGGCCTCGCCCTGGAAGCGAATCGTGCCGCTGGAATCCAGCAGCCGCAGAATCGCCTGGCCCAGGGTGGATTTGCCCGAGCCGGACTCGCCGACAATCCCCAGTGTCTTGCCGCGCTGTACCTCCAGGCTGATGCCATCCACCGCTTGCAGGTACTGCTTGCGCCGGAACAGTCCGCCGCCCAGCGGGAACTGCACACTCAGGTTATCCACCTGCAACACCGTCTCCCGCGCCTCGTGATTCAAGACGATGCCTGCCGGTTCAGCATCCAGCAGCAGGCGGCTGTAAGGGTGCTGCGGGGCGCAGAACAGGGTTTCGCAATCCGCCTGTTCGACAATTTCCCCGGCCTTCATCACGCACACCCGCTGGGCAATGCTGCGCACCAGGTTGAGGTCGTGGCTGATCAGCAGCAGCGACATGCCCAGGCGTTGTTGCAGGGACTTGAGCAGCAGCAGGATCTTGCGCTGCACCGTCACATCCAGTGCAGTCGTCGGCTCATCGGCAATCAGCAGTTCCGGTTCACAGGCCAGGGCCATGGCGATCATCACCCGCTGGCGCTGGCCGCCGGAGAGTTGGTGGGGGTAGGCCTTGAGGCGTTCCCGGGGCTTCTGGATGCCCACCAGTTCGAGCAATTCAAGGATCCGCGCCTGGGCCTGTTTGCCGCCCAGGCCCTTGTGCAACAGCAGGGTTTCGCCGATCTGCTTCTCGATGCTGTGCAGCGGATTCAGGGACGTCATCGGCTCCTGGAAGATCATCGCAATCCGGTTGCCCCGCAGTTTTTGCAGGGTGGCGGGCGAGGCGCCGAGCAGTTCCTGGCCGCGATAGCGCACCGAGCCGGTGGTTTCGGTGCCGGCTTCGGGCAGCAGTTGCAGGATCGAATGGGCGGTCACCGATTTGCCCGAACCCGACTCGCCCACCAGCGCCAGGCACTCGCCGGGGCGCACGTCCAGGCACAGCTTGCGCACCACGGTCTGGCCGTTGAAGGCGACACTCAGGTCGCGAATCTCGATCAGGTTTTCAGTCATCTCAACGGCCTTCATGAGCGTGGGTCGAAGGCGTCACGCAACGCCTCGCCGATAAACACCAGCAACGACAGGATCAGCGCCAGGGTGAAAAACGCGGTCAGCCCCAGCCACGGCGCTTGCAGGTTCTGCTTGCCCTGGGCGATCAGCTCACCCAATGACGCGCTGCCGGCGGGCATGCCGAAACCGAGGAAATCCAGGGCGCTCAGGGTAGAAATCGCCCCGGTCAAAATGAACGGCAGGTAGCTCAGGGTCGCGGTCATCGCGTTCGGCAGGATATGCCGGCGGATGATCTTGCCGTCCCCCAGGCCCAACGCCCGCGCGGCCTTGACGTACTCCAGGTTGCGCCCCCGCAGGAACTCGGCGCGCACCACGTCCACCAGGGCCAGCCAGGAAAACAGCGCCATGATCCCCAGCAGCCACCAGAAATTCGGTTCGACAAAACCTGACAGGATGATCAACAGATACAGCACCGGCAGCCCGGACCACACTTCCAATATTCGTTGCCCGAGCAAGTCGACCCAGCCGCCGTAATATCCCTGCAACGCACCCGCCGCGATGCCGATGGCGGCGCTGATGGCGGTGAGAGCCAGGGCAAACAGGATCGACACCCGGGCACCGAAGATCACCCGCGCCAGCACGTCGCGGGATTGGTCATCGGTGCCCAGCCAGTTCACGCTGGAGGGCGGGCTGGGGGCAGGGCGGGTCAGCTCATAGTTGGGGGTGTCGTCGCTGAACGGGATTGGCGGGAACAGCATCCAGCCGCCGTCCTTCTTGATCAGGTTCTGCACGTATTCACTGCGGTAATCCGCCTGGAACGGCAGTTGCCCGCCGAACTCCTGCTCGGTGTAGCGCTTGAACACCGGGAAATACAGTTCGTTCTGGTAGCTGAGCACCAGGGGTTTGTCATTGGCGATCAACTCGCCGCCGAGGGTCAGGATAAACAGGCCGATAAACAGCCACAGCGACCACCAGCCGCGGCGGTTTTTCTTGAAGCGTTCAAAGCGCCGACGGGCCACGGGAGAGAGCTTGAGCATCAGGCGTTCCTCGCGGCGAAGTCGATACGCGGGTCCACCAGGGTGTAGCAGAGGTCACCGATGAGTTTTATCAAAAGGCCAAACAGCGTGAAGATAAACAATGAACCGAACACCACCGGATAATCCCGTGAAACCGCAGCTTCGTAGCTCATGCGACCGAGGCCGTCGAGGGAGAAGATCACCTCGATCAGCAGCGAACCGGCAAAGAACACCGCGATAAATGCCTGGGGAATTCCCGAGATCACCAACAGCATGGCGTTGCGGAACACATGCCCGTACAGCACCCGACGTTCACTCAAGCCTTTGGCCCGGGCGGTGACCACGTACTGGCGGGTGATTTCATTGAGGAACGAGTTTTTCGTGAGGATGGTCAAGGTGGCGAAGCCGCCGATCACCAGGGCGCTGACCGGCAGTACCAGGTGCCAGAAGTAATCGGCGATCTTGCCGACGGTGCTCAACTGGTCAAAGTTTTCCGAGACCAGCCCGCGCACCGGAAACCAGTTCAACGAAGTACCGCCGGCGAACACCACGATCAGGAACATCGCAAACAGAAACGCCGGCATCGCATACCCAATCACGATCGCGGTGCTGCTCCACACATCGAAACTGCTGCCATGGCGCACCGCCTTGCGAATCCCCAGCGGGATCGACACCAGGTAGGTGATCAAGGTGGCCCACAGGCCGAGGGAAATGGTCACCGGCATCTTTTCGAGGATCAGGTCGGTCACGCTTTTGCCACGGAAGAAACTGTTGCCGAAGTCCAGCTGGGCGTAGCTCTTGAGCATCAGCCACAGGCGTTCCGGCGCGGGCTTGTCGAAGCCGTATTGTTTTTCGATGTCCTTGATCAGTTTCGGGTCCAGGCCACGGCTGGCCCGTGAGCCGCTGCTGAGGCTTTCGGCAGACGAGCCGCCGACGCCACCGCCACCGATGCCTTGCAGGTGGGCGATGGCCTGTTCCACCGGCCCGCCGGGCGCGGCCTGCACGATAACGAAATTCACCAGCAGGATAATCACCAGGGTGGGAATGATCAGCAGCAAGCGCCGCACGATATAGGCAAACATCAGCGGGCTCCCGGGCGTTTGGTCAGTTCGGCTTTCATCTGCTCGTTAGTGAGCGGTGTGGGGCTGATTTCCCACCAGGTTTCCAGGGCCTCATCGGTCTTGGCTTCCACGGCCGGGCGGCCGAAGCGGTTCCACCACGCGGCGGAGGTGCCCGGCGGGTAGTAGTTGGGGATCCACAGGTAATTCCATTGCAGCACGCGGTCCAGGGCGTGGGCGTAACTGAGCATCAGCGACTGGGTATCAGCCTTGACCAGGCCGTTGATCAGGCTGTCGACGGCCGGGTCTTTCAGCACCATGTAGTTGTTGGCGCCGGTATCAAACGCGGCGGCCGAACCGAAGTAGTTGTACAGCTCCATCCCCGGCGAAGTGGTAACCGGGAAGCCGGTGACGATCATGTCGTAGTCCCGGGCCATCAGGCGGTTGACGTATTGCGAGGAGTCAATGCGGCGGATGTTGAGGGTGATGCCGATCTGCGCCAGGTTGCGCTTGTACGGCAACAACAGGCGCTCAAGGCCGTTCTGGGCGTTGAGGAAGGTGAACTCCAGCGGCTCGCCCTCGGCATTCACCAGCTTGTCACCGTCGGGCTTCCAGCCGGCCTGTTCCAGCAGGGCCAGGGCTTGCAGCTGCTTGTCGCGGATCATCCCGGTACCGTCGGTGGTGGGGGCCTTGAACACCTGGGTGAAGACTTCGTCGGGAATCTGCCCGCGCAAAGGTTCCAGAATCGCCAGTTCCTGGGCATCCGGCAGTTGGGTCGCCGCCAGCGGGCTGTTGGAGAAGAAGCTCTGCTGGCGGATGTACATGTTGCGCATCATCTGCCGGTTGGCCCACTCGAAGTCCCACAGCATGGCCAGGGCCTGGCGCACGCGGCGGTCCTTGAACATCGGTTTTTGCACGTTGAACACGTAGCCCTGGGCCGGCTGCGGTGCCTCCTTGGCCAGGTGCGCGCGTTGCAGGCGGCCATCATCGAGGGCCGGGCCGTTGTAGCCGATGGAGTAGCCGGTGGCGGAGAATTCGCGGTTGAAGTCGTAGGCACCGCCCCGCAGGACCTGGCGCGCGACTTCGGTGTCGCCGAAGTATTCCAGGCTCAGGTGATCGAAGTTGTACAGGCCGCGGCTGATGGGCAGGTCCTTGCCCCACCAGTTCGGGTCACGCTTGAACGTGATGGTGTTGCCGGCATCCACCTTGCTGATGGTGTAGGGGCCGCTGCCGAGGGGAATCTCGTAGCCGCCGCCGTCGGCGAAGTTGCGGGTCTTCCACCAATGCTCGGGGAACACCGGCAGGGTCGCGACATCCAGGGGCAGGGTGCGGTTTTCATTGCTTGCGAAATCGAAGCGCACCTGGCGCGGGCCTTCGACTTCGACGTGTTTGACGTCGGCGAACAGCGTGCGGTAGCGCAGGCTGCCCTGGGTCATCAGCAGGTCAAAGGAGTAACGCACGTCTTCGGCGGTGATCGGTTGGCCATCGGCGAAACGCGCCTTGGGGTTCAGGTAGAAACGCAGGGACAGACCGTCGTCTGACCGCTCCATCTTTTCCGCCACCAGGCCGTAGACCGTGTAGGGCTCGTCCAGCGAACGCAGGGCCAGGGGCGAATACAGCCAGCCATCGACCTGGCTGACCCCGATGCCTTTGTCGCCATAAGGCAGTACATGGTCGTAGCGCCCGATTTCGATCGCCGAACGCCGCAGGCTGCCGCCCTTGGGGGCATTGGGGTTGGCGTAGTCGAAATGGGTGAAGCCGGGTTGGTATTTGGCCGGCTCGCCGTACACGGTCAATGCCGATTGCGGCGCGGCGATCACGGCGGTGCTGGCCAGCAACAGGGCCAGGGTGGAGCAAAACAGGGTAGAAAAAGCGACTCGCATTATCAGCCTTGGGCGCCGGGTGAAGAGGTAAAGGGATTTGTACGCTATGCGCGTACGCCTCGCCAGTCATCACACTGTCACAGATGCACAACGGCCCACCAAAGGGTGGGCCGTTGTTTTAAACATTAGCGCGGACTGGATCAGTCCTGACGGCTGGTTACTTCCAGCAGGTGATAACCGAACTGGGTTTTCACTGGGCCTTGCACGGTGTTGACCGGGGCGCTGAATACGACGGTGTCGAATTCCTTGACCATTTGGCCCGGGCCGAACGAACCCAGGTCGCCGCCTTGACGGCTGGACGGGCAGGACGAGTTGGCTTTGGCAACTTCGGCGAAGTCGGCGCCGCCTTCGATTTGCGCTTTCAGTTCGTTGCACTTGTCTTCGGTGGCAACGAGGATGTGACGGGCGGTGGCTTTGGCCATGAGGGGTATCTCCTTGGGTAAAAATGCTGAGCGTACCGGATTCAGGTGGTTATTTCCTGGCAAAGTTCCCCTGGGTTGCCTGGACGGTCAGGATCGGGCCATTACGCCGCTGTGGGTCAGCCAATCGATAAACAGCGCAAACAGCTCCGCCTGGGAGTTGATTTCAAGCTTGGTATACAAATGCTTGCGGTGCATGCGCACGGTTTCCGGGGAAATGCCCAGCACCTGCGCGGTGGATTTCACCGAGTGCCCACGCAATATCAGATGGGCGATTTCCCGTTCGCGCACGGTCAATACGCCGCTGCCAAAATGCATGAACGCCGCTTCAATCTGCTGATGCACCTGGGTCTGGGTGAAGGCCTCGTCGCTGATCACCTTGCACAGCCCGCCCGTGGTGCCGAAGCGGCGTAGCAGTTCGCGCACGATGGGTTGGGCGGTTCGTTGCAGTGCCAGTTGTTCGTCGCTGAACTGGCCGGCACTCAGCCCCTGGAACATGCACAACGAAATCTTGCTGTTGGGGCACAGGTCGACGATGTAGTAGCTCTCCTGGGCGCCGCCGCTGCGCAGGTAGTAGGTTTTGTAGTACTCGCTGTTGAAGAAATCGTCCGGGGCGATCTGCGCCAGGTGGTAGAAACCTTCGGCCAGGCCCTTGTCTACCGCGAGGCAGAACGGGTCCAGCAGGTAGCCCCGGGAGAAGTAACGGTTGATGATCTCTTCGTAGTGCGGCCGGGGGATGCCTTGCTGGTAGAGCAAGTGTGGCGCCTGACCCTGGCGCTCCAGGCTGATCATCATCGATTCGATAGGGGTCAGCACACTGAGGGCGCAGGCCAGGTGTTCAAGGAATGACGCTTCGTCGACGCTGGCGAAGGCGTGGGCCAACGCACCATTCCAGGCGTCGAGCACCTGGAAGGACGGGGCAGGGCAGTGATCGGCATGCTCGTTCATGCCGGCCAGTCTACCCGCCGGCCAGGGCCCCGGCAAAAGCACCGGGGCGCCCAGGCTCATCGGCCTTGATACTCGCCGCTCTGGCGCAGCTCTTCGGCGGTGTCGAGGATGCACTGGCGCAGGATTTCCACCACTTGATCCACCTGGGCATGGGTGATGATCAGCGGCGGCGACATCACATTCAGGTGGCCAATGGGCCGTACCAGCAAGCCTTTGGCCTGGGCCCGCAGGTGGATCTTCTCGCCGATGTTCACCGCGTCCGGCAGCAGCGCCTTGGTGTGTTTGTCGGCGACGAACTCAATGCAGGCCATCAGCCGCTGGCAGCGCACATCGCCCACCAGCGGCAGGCTGGCCAGGGTTTGCAGGCGCTGTTCGAGGTACACGCCGACGTCTTCGACATGGGCCAGCAGGTTCTCCCGCTCGATGATCTCGATGTTCTTCAGCGCCGCCACGCAACTCACCGGGTGGCCGCTGTAGGTGAAGCCGTGGGTAAAGCAGCGGCCCTTGCCCGGCTCGCCGATCACTTGCCAGATGCGATCCGAGAAAATACACGCGCCCAACGGCAGGTAGCCGGACGTCAGGCCCTTGGCGGTGGTGATGATGTCCGGTTGCATGTCGAACACTTCCTGGGAGGCGAAGAATTTTCCCAGCCGGCCGAAGGACGTCACCACTTCATCCGCCACGTAGAGCAGGTCATAACGTTGGCAGACTTCCCACATGCGCCGGTGGTAACCCTTGGGCGGAATGATCACGCCGCCCGAGCCCATGATCGGTTCGGCAAAGAACGCGGCCACTTTGTCGGCGCCGATGGTCAGGATCTTGTCTTCGAACTCATCCACCAGGAAATCGAGGAACTGCGCCTCGCTCATGCCCTGCGGCGCCCGGTAGTAATTGGGGCACGAAATGTGGTGGAACAAGTCGCTCATGAAATCGAATTCCGGCGCGCGGTCGGCGGCCTTGTTGCCGATGGACATCGTGAGGAACGTCGAGCCGTGATACGCACTGAAGCGCGAGATGATGTGTTTCTTCTCATGCTTGCCGCGACTGTTCTGATAGAACTGCACCAGACGATAGGCGGTATCGACAGCCGTGGAACCGCCGGTGGTCAGGAACACATGATCAAGATCGCCGGGAGCCAGGCTGGCAAGCTTGGCGCACAGTTCGATGGCGGTGACGTTGGCCATGTCGCAGAACGGGTTGGAATACGCCAGCTGGCGAACCTGGTTGGCGATGGCGTCTGCCATTTCCTCGCGGCCCAGACCAATATTCGTACACCACATGCCGCCGACCGCATCCAGGTAGCGGTTGCCGGCGGTGTCGTAGATGTAGGCGCCGTCACCTGCCGCGATATTCAGTGAGCCTTGTTCACGGTGTTCGTCGAACATATGAAAACCGTGCATGTAATGGGCCTTGTCGGCGGCGTCCAGTTGGTCGTGGTCGAACTGGGCGAAAAAGTCAGGATTTGGCAGGGTCATGGCGTTTACCTTCAATGGCTGGGTTTCACTTGCCGGTCTTCACGGCGTTCCAGGTACGGGTGATCAGGCGCACGGCAGCTTGGGACTGGCTTTTCTGGGTGAACAAGCGCTGCATCGTCGCCGGGTCCGGGTAGATGGCCGGGTTGTCGCGTATATCGGCATTTACGAAGGGCTTGGAGGCCAGGTTGCTGTTGGCGTAGTGAATGGTGTTGCTGACGCCGGCGATAACCTCGGGTTGCAGGAGGAACTCGATGAACTTGTGGGCATTCGCCACATGGGGTGCGTCGGCCGGGATGTAGAAGTTATCGAACCAGATCAGCGAGCCTTCCCTTGGGATGAAGTAACCCAGGTTGACCTTGGCCCCGGCTTCCGCCGCCCGGGCCTGGGACGTGGCGTAGTCGCCGGACCAGGTGGTGGCCATGCACAGCTCGCCATTGGCCAGGCCGTTGATAAAGCCGCTGGAGTCGAATTTGCGGATGTACGGGCGCACGGCCATCAGCACATCCTGAGCGGCCTTGAGGTCTTTGGGCGCCACGCTGTTGGGGTCCAGGCCGAGGTAGGTCAGGGCCAGCGGGATCATGTCGGTGGGGGAGTCGATGAAGGTGATGCCGCAGTCGGCAAAGCGCGAAATGATCTTGGGGTCGAAGATCATCGCCAGGGAACCAATGGGCGCATCCGGCATGCGTTCCTTGATCTTGTCGATGTTGTAGGTCACGCCATTGCTGCCCCAGGTGTAAGGCGCGGAATAGGTCACGCCCGGATCATGGGTTTCCAGGCTTTTCAGCACTTGCGGGTCGAGGTTGTTCCAGTCCGGCAGCAGCGCTTTGTTGAGGGGCTGGAAGGCCTTGGCCTTGATCAGCAGCGGTACCAGTGAAGCGTTGAGCACCACCAGGTCATAGCCCGAACGCCCGGAGAGCAGCTTGCCCTGCACGGTTTCGTAGGAGTCGTAGGTGTCGTAGATCACCTTGATGCCGGTGGCTTTCTCGAAGTCGGCGAGGGTGTGTTCCCCGATGTAATCGGCCCAGTTGTAGATGCGCAAGGTGTTGCCCGGGTCGTCAGCGGCCTGGCTGACGGACGTTGATGCAAGCAAGACAGCGCTGAACAGGGCGATAACGGCTTTATGCATGGCGAACCCACCTTGATGTTGTGCTTGTTGTCAGGCCGAGGGGCTGATCGCACTTTCAGGCAGGTGGCGGGTGGGGCGCCATACCCCGTTCGGGTAGGAGGCGGTCAGGGCAGTACGATGTAGTCGTTTCGCGTGATGACCGGGCGGTGTACGCCGCGTTCCAGGTGGATGTAGCGCCCGTCTGCCAGGTCGATGGGCAGGCAGTCGTCGATATCCAGTACGCCATCGGTGTGGGATTGCGTCCAGTGCGTGAGCATCTGCTGTTTGCCTTGGGCTGCCGCCTCCCTGGCCGTGCGCGCAACCACCAGCAGGTAGTGGTGTGCCTCGCCAAAGACGTTCGATTCATACCCGCCCAGGTTGATGAAGTACAGGCGCGGCGCCCCGGCGTTCGGCGCCAGGTGGCTGAGCTGGACTTTCCAACCGTCAACGCCATCCACCGTCATCCAGGAGTCGATATGCACACCTTTCTGGCTGCCGAACCAGCCCTCGCGCAGTTGCGGGTAGGCGGCTTCCAGGGTGTCGGCGACGGCGAACACCACATCATGCACTTCGATTTTCGCCCGGGGGTGCTTACCCCCCAACATGACCACAAACAGCATTGCAGGCCCTTTCTATGGCTGGGATGGAAAGGGCCACCTTCCTTCGATTGAACCCTTTTGTCCAGTCGGTGCCACACTGTTAATTCGCAAATTCATCAGGAGGTTGTCATGCGCACCATTGATCTGGCCGGCGTACCCGTCCCTGTCATCGGCCAGGGGACCTGGCGCATGGGCGAGGATCCCGGCAAGCGCAGCGCCGAAGTGGCCGCGTTGCAACTGGGTATCGATGAGGGCATGACCCTGATCGATACCGCTGAAATGTATGGCGAAGGCGGTGCCGAAGAAGTCGTCGGCGAGGCGATTCGCGGCAAGCGCGACCAGGTGTTCCTGGTCAGCAAGGTGTACCCGCACAATGCCAGCCACAAGGGCATTCCACGTGCATGTGAGGCCAGCCTCCAGCGCCTGGGCTCCGACTACATTGATCTGTATCTGTTGCATTGGCGTGGGCAATACCCCCTTGAAGAAACGGTAGAAGCCTTCGAGCGCTTGCGTGAGGCAGGCAAGATCGGTCGTTGGGGTGTGTCCAACTTTGATGTGGCAGACCTGCAGGAGCTGGCTTCCCCGGCCTGTGCCACCAATCAGGTGCTCTACAACATCGAGGAGCGCGGCATCGAGTTCGACCTGCTGCCATGGTGGCAGCAACACAATTTACCCTTGATGGCCTACTGTCCCATCGCCCAGGGTGGCGAGCTGTTGGCCAGCCCGACCCTCAAGCAAATTGCCCGTCGCCACGAGGTCACACCCGCCCAGGTTTCCCTGGCCTGGGTCTTGCGCCAGGACGGTGTGATCGCGATTCCCAAGGCGGTTACGCCAGAGCATGTCCGGCTCAATGCCGCAGCGGCGAAGCTGGTGCTGGATGAGCACGACCTGGACGCGATTGACCGGGTTTTTGGGGCGCCGAAGCGCAAGCATCCGCTGGCGATGGTCTAGTGGCCGACAGAAACGGTGCCGTCCATGGCGATGCCGTTTCTGTTTCGGTGGCTGCTTAGCCGGCTACCGGGCTGCGCCAGTCATCAGAGCCAGAGGTACCGGAGACCTCATGGGTCCAGACGATTTTCCGGTAAGTGAAATACACATCCTCCAGGTGCGTGAAGTGTGCGTTGTTCGGGTCTTGGCAGTTGGGCATCCGTGATTGGATGTCCACCAGGATCGCGTCTTCCAACTCGATGGTGAAGTAGTGTTCCTGGGTTCCGGCTGAAGAGGTTCGGTACCACTCAAGGCGGCACTTGACCATTTCCCCGGAGGTCAATGCGCTGAACAGCAATGGCGACGATTTATCGAATACCTTGCTGATCATCAGGGGCTTGTGCACACGCTGGCCGGTGGGCTGGCCGGATTGCGGGTCACGGGGAATGATCACCTGATGCTGGAATGCTTCCACCAGGATCTGGTCTTCATGGCCTTCCTGGTAAATGTTGCCGACCGAGTCCTGGGTGAACGTGCCTGCCGTGATCAAGCCTTGCTTGGTGCCGGTGATGGATAGATACGCGGGTGTTGGCATGACGGTTTTCCTTGCCTGATAAATGAGGTCGTCCCGGCCGACGGACTTGCCGGCCGGGTAATGCTCGATATCAAGAAGCGTGCCGGAAAGTTCGAGCGTCAATGAAAGCAGGGGGTTAAGGTTTTATTGGTTTTAATTTTGAACGGCATTAAAGGTTTTAATTCGATTTAGTTGTATTTGTTTGCGCAGGGGTGTGCAGTTAGTTGCTCATGTTGATGGGCGTTGTTATTCGCAGAGTTCACCTCATTCATGATGATGCCTGGCGCCTTGGCTGCGCAAATTCTTGCGCGTCGGCGATTTTTCTATTCTTGTAGGAAACTCCTTAACTGCTATTTGGTGGCTTGAACAATGCTTTTTGCATGGATAAGGTTCGTGCTCTTCTCGTAGGGAAGGCAAACTTTAATCAATGTCCTGATGTGCGCTTGAATGGCCATTAGTTCACTGAACATGTTCAGGAAAGTAAAGTGCGGCCCATAATGGTTTACTCAGACAGGCTTTCCGATTATTACCTCGAACTTGCGCAGGCACCCAACTCGAAAACGAGTTATGCGGGGGCCGATATGCGTTTTTCGACCGAGTATGAGGCGCTTGAAACTGAACTGGGCAAGGCGCACTCCATTCACGGAAACAGTCAGCCTGACTGGCAATGGGTCGTGGAAAAAAGCGAGGCGCTGTTACGCCACCAGTCCAAGGACTTGCGGGTCGCTGTCTGGTTGACCTGGGCCTTGCATCAGCGCGAGTCCTTCCCCGGGCTACTCGCAGGCCTCGGATTGCTGCGCTACCTCTGTGAGCATCATTGGGCGGTCGTTTATCCGGGCAAGCTGCGTACCCGCAGTGCCGCCTTTGGCTGGCTGCTCCCGCGCCTCGAGCAGGTGCTTGCACAACCTGTTTCGCTCAAGGATCAGCGGCCCTTGTTCCACTGCATGCTCGAACACCTGGCGCGGCTGGACGAGTTGTGGACCGAACACCTTCTCGAAGATGCGCCACTGTTACTGCCGGTTCGCAGGCAGCTGTCGGACCGATTGCAACAGTCCACCGAAAGCGAACCTCCAGCAGGCGGTAGCACAGGGGTGATCGCCCATATCAGGCAGGTCGCGACTCAGTTGATGGCGCCCGAGCCCATTGTGGAAAACGAAAAGGACGCCCACAAGCTGCTGCGCACGCTGCAGGAACATGCCCGGCCCTTGTCGGCCTGGTGGCAGCGCCAGAATGCCGCTGACCTGCGCGCACTGCGTCTGAACCGAACGTTGACCTGGCTGACGATCACCAGTCTTCCGGACTGTGACAGCGAACAGGTAACGCCTTTGCGCGGGCCGGCGCCCGACAAGCTCAAGCGGTACCAGGAGCGCTTTGCCCAAGGGCAGCATACCGACCTGCTGCTGGAGCTTGAGGGCAGCCTGGCCGGAGCACCTTTCTGGTTCGACGGCTTGTACCGGGTGTGGGAGTGCCTGCAGGCACTCCAGGCCGACCTGGCCATGACCGAGCTGGAAGTGCACTTCGCGCTGTTGCTCCAGCGCTTGCCGGGGCTTGCACAGCTGCGCTTCCACGACGGAACACCCTTCGCCGACGACGTCACCCGTGGCTGGATCAACACCCAGGTTGCCCGCCATTTGCAAGCCCCGGTTCCACTCAGGTCGGCACCTGATGCCCCGGCTGCGCCTTGGGACAAAGCGTTGCACGACGTCATGCCCGTGCTGCGCAAGGACGGGTTCAAGGTGGCTGTGCGGTCCCTCAAGCAGGGCATGCAAACCGCAACAGGTGATCGTGCCCGGTTTCATTGGCGGCTTGGCCTGGCCAGGTTGTGTTTGCTGGCAGGCAAGCATGACCTGGCCAAAGTCCAGCTCGATCACCTGGACCACGAGCTGCAGCACTCAGGCCTGCAGCGCTGGGAGCCCGAGTTGGCGGTTGAAGTGCTGCAGCTCTTGCATGGCTGCTGTGACGTATTGCCCCAGAGCCATTCCGTGCGTGAGCGCAAGGAAGATGTCCATCGCAGGCTGTGCCACTTCGATCTCGAAGCGGTACTTGAATAGGCTTTCGAGCCCCCCGAAAAAGGAGAAACACCATGGCGAAAGAAGGTTCGGTAGCCCCCAGGGAACGCATCAATATCACGTTCAAACCCGCCGTCGGCACTGCGCAGGAAGAGGTCGAGCTGCCGTTGAAATTGCTGGTGCTTGGTGACTTCACCCAGCGTGAAGACCTGCGCAAGCTCGAAGACCGCAAGCCCGTCGGCATCGACAAGAACAGCCTCGACGAGGTGCTGGCCAAGCAGGCCTTGGGCCTGGCCTTGAGCGTCCCCAACCGGCTGCAGGATTCAGCCGAACCTGATGAGTTGGCGATCCGGGTCAGGATCAATTCGATGAAGGACTTCAATCCTGCACAGCTGGTTGAGCAGATACCCGAGCTGAAAACGCTCATGGACCTGCGCGATGCACTTGTGGCGCTCAAGGGGCCGCTGGGCAACACGCCGAGCTTTCGAAAGGCCATTGAAAATGCCCTCGCCGATGACGATTCGCGCAAGCGGGTATTGGCTGAATTGGGGCTGGACAGCTCCGCCGTATGACTCTCTCAGTTAAAAGGACACTGACACCATGACTACCAGCCAAAGCCCGTTGCATGCGCCCATCACGGATGAGTACAGCATTCTCGACAACATCATTGCCCAGACCCGCCTCAACGCCGACGACGAGGCCTACAGCATTGCAAAGCGTGGAGTCTCGGCATTTATCGAGGAGCTGATCAAGCCGCAAAACAAGGGCGAGCCGGTCAAGAAGCGCCTGGTTGACCGGATGATTGCCGAGATTGACGCAAGGCTCAGCCAGCAAATGGATGAAATCCTGCACCATCCCGACTTCCAGGCACTGGAGTCTTCCTGGCGTGGCCTGCAGTTGCTGGTTGATCGCACCAATTTTCGTGAAAACATCAAGATCGAACTGCTCAGCGTCTCCCGCCAGGACCTGCTGGATGACTTCGAGGACTCACCGGAGGTGACTCAGTCCGGACTCTACAAGCACATCTACAGTGCCGAATACGGTCAGTTCGGCGGCCAGCCCGTAGGGGCAATCATCGCCAATTATTTCCTTTCCCCCAGTGCTCCCGATGTCAGGCTGATGCAGTACGTTTCCAGCGTGGCCTGCATGGCTCATGCACCGTTCATTGCGGCGGCCGGCCCTGGCTTCTTCGGCCTGGAGAGCTTTACCGGCCTGCCTGACCTCAAGGACCTGAAGGACCATTTTGAAGGGCCGCAGTTTGCCAAATGGCAGAGTTTTCGCCAGAGCGAAGATGCCCGCTACATCGGCCTCACCGTACCGCGCTTTCTATTGCGTACGCCGTACGATCCCGTTGATTGCCCGGTCAAGACGTTCGCCTACCAGGAACATGTGGCCAGCAGCCACGAACACTATCTGTGGGGTAATACGGCGTTTGCCTTTGCTACCCGCTTGACGGACAGTTTCGCCCGTTATCGCTGGTGCCCGAACATTATCGGCCCGCAGAGTGGTGGTGCAGTGGAGGACTTGCCGCTGCATCACTTTCACAGCATGGGCGAGATCGAAACCAAGATTCCTACCGAGGTGCTGGTATCCGACCGACGCGAATACGAGCTGGCGCAAGAGGGCTTCATTGCCCTGACCATGCGCAAGGGCAGTGACAATGCAGCGTTCTTTTCCGCCAGTTCGGTGCAAAAACCCAAGTCTTTTGGAATCAGTGCCGAAGGCAAGGCTGCCGAGCTGAATTACCGGCTCGGTACCCAATTGCCGTACATGATGATCGTCAATCGCCTGGCCCACTATCTCAAGGTGCTGCAGCGTGAACAGCTGGGGTCGTGGAAGGAGCGCACCGACCTTGAGCTGGAACTCAACAAATGGATTCGCCAATACGTAGCCGACCAGGACAACCCCAGCACCGAAGTGCGTGGACGGCGCCCGCTTCGGGCTGCGCGCATTGTTGTCAGTGATGTCGACGGGGAGCCCGGCTGGTATCGCGTCAACCTGAGCGTTCGCCCGCACTTCAAGTACATGGGGGCAGACTTCACTCTGTCGCTCGTCGGCAAGCTCGATAAAGAATGAGCCGCCGCCACGTGATTAGCCAGAACCGCAGCCTTTTCGAGCGCCTGGAGTCCGGCGTAGGGCGCAGCCCGCAAGGTTGCGTCGTGGAATCCGTGGCGGGTCATCTGGCGAAAATGCTCAGCACCCGTGCGGGCAGTGTCCAGACGCTACCTGATTACGGGTTACCTGATCTGAATGACATGCGCCTCAGCCTGCATGACGCGTTGAGCCAGGCTCGGTTCCTGATTGAGCGCTTTATCCAGGCCTACGAACCCCGTCTGAAGGATGTCCGTGTCAAGGCATTGCCACAGGACCGTGACCCGATGGTGCTGGCTTTTTCCATCGAGGGGGCCATGGAAGTCAATGGCATGACGCAAGCGGTCGCCTTTTGCGCCAGCCTGGCTCACGGCGCACGGGTCGAGGTCAAACCGAATGTCGTTTAACCGCTACTACCAGGGCGAGCTGAGCGCACTGCGACAGTTGGGGCGACGCTTCTGCGAGCGCAACCCGGCACTCGCGCCGTTTCTTGGGGACGCTGGCCAGGACCCGGACGTAGAACGGTTGCTTGAGGGTTTTGCATTCCTCACCGGTCGCCTGCGGCAGAAGCTTGATGATCAATTGCCGGAGTTGAGTCACTCGTTGATGCATCTGCTGTGGCCCAACTATATGCGGCCGCTGCCGTCGTTCAGCATGCTGCAGTTTGATCCGCTCAAGCGCACAGGGCCGGCCATCAGGGTCGAGCGGGATACACCGGTGGAAAGCATTGCGATCGACGGTGAATGCTGCCGTTTTCGTACCTGTTACCCGACGCAGGTCTTGCCGCTGCAACTGGCCGCCATGGAGTACTCGGTACAGGGCGAGGGCGCTTTGCTCTGCCTGCGTCTGGAGATGACGGCCGAGGGCAACTTCAGTGAGCTGGAACTGAACTGCCTGCGTTTGCATCTCGCGGGGGAGCAGCCCGTCAGCCAGGCGCTTTACCTGGGGCTTTTGCGTCACCTGGACGGGTTCGAGTTGCAGCCTTTCGGGCGCGACGGGCTGCCGGTCATCGGCGCCGACGGCAAGCCTGTTTCATTGCGTCTGTCCAGCAACGATATCAGTCCTGTGGGCTTTTCCGAGGATGAGGCACTGATCCCTTATCCGTTGAATACCTTTCGTGGCTATCGCCATTTGCAGGAGTACTTCGCCTTTCCCGACAAATACCTGTTTGTCGATGTGAGTGGCCTTGGCGCGCTGAGCAGGTTGCCTATTGACGTACTCAAGCAGGTACATGGCGTGACGTTACGCTTCGACATGCGTGGTCGCGGTATTGAGCGAATGGCGCCTACCCTGGACAACGTGAAGCTGTACTGCACGCCCATCGTCAATCTGTTCAAGCACGACGGCGTACCGATTCGCCTGGACGGCAAGCAGGACGAATACCTGTTGTTGCCTGGCGAATACGCCAGGGGGAACTGCGGTGTATTTTCCGTCGACAAGGTCACGGGATGGCGGCCGGGAGGCCTCGGGTACCAGGAATATGTTCCGTTCGAATCGTTTGAGCACGATTTTGGCAGCGCCGCGCCCAGCTATGGCGTTCGCCAGCGGCCATCCCTGCAACATGCCGGCCTGGATACCTGGCTGAGTTTCGACCGGTGTCCAGTGCATGAACAGGAAACCCTGTCGATTGAACTGACCTGCACCAACCACAACCTGCCATGCCTGCTGCAGGTGGGCGATATCAATCAGGCGTGCGAACAGACGCCCGAGTTTCTCTCGTTTCGCAACATCACCGCGGCAACCCCCAGCTTTGCGCCACCCCTGGACAGTGACTTCCTGTGGCGACTGATCAGCAATATGTCGCTCAACTATCTGTCATTGACCGATATCAACGCCTTGAGGGTGATCCTCGAAACCTACGACCTGCCGCGTTATCACGACCGCCAGGTGGAAAAGGTCAGCAGGCGAAGGCTGGGCGCCCTCCGTTCGATCAGTCACCAGCCCGTAGACCGGCTGCACCGAGGCCTGCCATTTCGCGGCTTACGGGTTGACCTCACCATCGATCCTGAAGGCTACCTGGGGGAGGGCGACGTGTTCGTCTTTGCCTCGGTGCTCAACGAGTTCTTCGCGCTTTACGCCAGCCTCAACTCGTACCACGAACTGCGAGTCATCAGCACACAAGGAGACGTGTACCTATGGCCACCCCGGATGGGCCAGCAGCCCCTGCTTTAACCGCACTGTCCCGAGTGATTCGCGAGTACTCGGTGTTTCAGGCGGTTGCGCAGATTATCGAGCGCCTGCGCGAGGCGCATCCCTCGCTGGACGAGGATGCGCTCTACGATCAATTGGAGTTCCAGGCCAACCCAGGCTTTGGCTTTCCCGGCAACGACATTGATCGTGTGGAGTTTTTTGTCGAGCACGGCCATTTGCGGGCACGGCTTCGCCTCAATGTGCTGGGCCTGTTTGGTACAGGGTCACCGCTGCCGGCGTTCTATGGCGAGCAAGCCTTTGCCGAGGTAGCGGGCGGTAATCCGACGCGGGAATTTCTTGATCTTTTTCACCATCGCCTGCACCGGCTGATAGTGCCGATCTGGCGAAAATATCGTTATCAGGCGAGTTTTCAAACGGGCGCCCGCGATCCCTTTTCCGAGCAGATGTTTGCATGGGTGGGCCTGGGTGGCAGCGCGATTCGCAGCGCGGCTCAACTGAACTGGAAACGCCTGTTGCCCTACCTGGGGCTGCTGAGCCTGCGCGTGCACTCCGCCGCGCTGATCGAGACCGTGCTGCGTTATTACTTCAAGCACAACCGGCTGGTCATCGAGCAGTGGGTCGAGCGCAGGGTAGTGATCGACCAGGAGCAGCGCAATGACCTTGGTCGCGCCTATAGCTCGTTGGGTTCGGACCTGGTGCTGGGGGAGTGCCTTATCGACCGCAGTGGCATGTTCAGGGTTCATGTATTGGCACTCGACTGGCAGCGTTTTCACGAGTTTTTGCCCACCGGGGCGGGTTACGAGCCGCTGTGTGCGCTGGTGCGTTTTGCCGCCCGGGACCCCTTGGAATACGACGTGCGACTGGTGTTGGCGGCGGGCGAGGTCCGGCCGTTGCACCTTGGCGAGCACAACGTCTGCCGCCTGGGCTGGACCAGTTGGCTGGGGCATGAGCGGGCAGACGGCGTGGTCATCCTGGCCAGTAAAAATCATTAGGGATTGATGGATATGATGAATGTGGATCTGCAACAACTTATCCAGGCATTGACGGCGTCCACACGGCGCGACCTGGAACGCAGCGCCGAGCGTTGTGTCACCCGGGGCGGCGGCGAGGTCCTGGTGGAAGACTTGCTGCTGACGCTCCTGGAGCATCCCGAGGGTGTTCTTATGCGAGCGCTGCAGGATGCGGGCGTGGATGCCGGGGAATTGCAGGCCGTGCTGCAACCTCGGGTCGACCAGAGCGCGTCCCGCAATCCGGTGTTTTCGCCCGCCCTGGTGCAATGGCTGCAGCAGGCGTTGCTGGTTGCCCATCTGGAGCTGGGCCGACGGGAAGTGGACCATGGCGCCTTGCTGCTCGCCTTGTTGCGCAACCCGATGCAGCACGCTGGCAGCCGTTACCAGGCGGTGATGAGCACGCTTGATGCACCGCGTGTGCTCGGATTTCTCTTGAGTGAAAACGCGCAGGCGGCTCCAGCTGAGGCGGGGAGTTCCTTGCTGGAGCGCTTTACCCATGACCTGACTCGCCAGGCCCGGGACGGGAAACTCGACCCCGTGCTCTGTCGCGATAACGAAGTCCGGCAAATGATCGATACGCTCGCGCGGCGGCGCAAGAACAACCCTATTCTGGTGGGCGAGGCGGGTGTCGGGAAAACCGCGATAGTCGAGGGCCTGGCCCTGCGGATCGTCAGCGCGCAAGTGCCAGAGGTGCTCAGGAAGGTGCGCCTGCTGACCCTGGACATGGGCCTGCTGCAAGCCGGTGCCAGTATCAAGGGTGAGTTCGAGCGCCGCCTCAAAGGCTTGATCGATGAGGTCAACGCCTCGCCGCAACCGGTCATCCTGTTCATCGATGAGGCCCATACCCTGGTCGGCGCAGGCGGCTCGGCCGGCAGCTCCGATGCCGCCAACCTGCTCAAGCCAGCGCTGGCACGAGGTGAGTTGCGTACCATCGCCGCGACGACCTGGTCGGAGTACAAGAAGTACTTCGAGAAAGACCCGGCGTTGGCGCGGCGTTTTCAGCCGGTGCAGGTGCACGAGCCGACGGTTGACGATGCCGTGACGATTTTGCGTGGGTTGGTCCCGGTGTATGAGGCCAGCCACGGAGTCTACGTGCGCGATGACGCCGTGGTCGCCGCCGCGCAGTTGAGTGCCCGCTACCTGGCCGGCCGCCAGTTGCCGGACAAGGCTGTGGACGTGCTGGACACCGCTTGTGCCCGGGTGCGGATCAGCCTGGTCACGGCGCCGGACGAACTGCAGCAGTTGCGCGCCGAACTGGCCGAGGGCACGCGCCAGCAACGTGCCGTGCGCAGGGATGCCGACGCGGGGTTGGCCATCGATGAACAGGTGCTGCAGCACCTCACCCGGAGACTGGATGAAGTAGAAGTTGCACAGTTCCAGCTTGAACAACGCTGGACCCACCAGCGCGAACTGGCCGAGAAGGTGCTCTCGCTGCGCCAGCAACTGGCCGACGCCGGTAACCTTGGCGAAAGCACTGAGGCTCTCGCTCCGCTCCTGGCCCAGAACCATCAGGCGTTGCAGGCCATACAGCACGAACAGCGATTGGTCAGCTTCGAAGTATGCCCACGGTTGGTGGCACAGGTTATCAGCGCCTGGACGGGTATTCCCCTGGAACAGCTTGCCCGCGAACACAGCGCGAAGGTCCTGAACTTTGCGGATGATCTGCGTGGTCGCATCCTCGGCCAGGAAGGTGCCGTGCAGGTCCTGGACCGTTGCCTGCGGGCTGTCGCGGCCGGCGTGAACAAGCCTGATGCCCCCGTGGGGGTATTTCTGTTGGTGGGCCCCAGTGGTGTCGGCAAAACTGAAACAGCCCACGCCCTGGCCGACCTGTTGTATGGCGGCGAGCGCTTTGTCACCACGATCAACATGTCTGAATACCAGGAGAAACACTCACTGTCCCGGCTGATCGGCGCACCACCGGGTTATGTCGGTTACGGGGAGGGCGGGGTGCTGACTGAGGCGGTGCGGCAAAAGCCCTATTCAGTGGTGCTGCTCGATGAGGTGGAAAAGGCCGATCCGGATGTCCTGAACCTGTTTTACCAGGTGTTCGACAAAGGGGTAGCCAATGATGGAGAAGGGCGTGAAATCGACTTTCGCAATACCCTGATCCTGATGACTTCCAACCTGGGCAGCGATCTTGTCACCGGGCTGTGCGCCGACAGTCAACGACCGGCTGTCGAAGTACTGCACGCCGCAATCCGGCCGGTACTGACAGCTCATTTCAAGCCGGCGCTGCTGGCCCGTATGCGAGTCGTGCCGTATTACCCGGTGGCAGGCGCGGTGCTGCACCAACTGATTGAACACAAACTTCAGCGCCTGGGCCAGCGTCTGCTTCAGCGCAAGCTCGCATTCAGTCACGCAGGGGATCTTGTCGCACACATGGCCGAGCACTGTAGCCACAGTGGGAGTGGCGCGCGGTTTGTCGACCAATGGATCGAGGAAAACCTGTTGCCGCAGGTGGTGGATCGCCTGCTGGGTGCGATGGCCGTTGGCAAGTCCCTGCAGTTCGTCCATGCCAGGCTGGATGCCAACGGCACCGTAATCTGTGAGTTCAGCTGATGGCGGACAATCCGTTTACCCAGTTGCCAAGCCCGCTGGACTACGCCGCTGCCTTGTTGGGATGGTTTACCCGGTTGGGCATCAATAGTGACGAATCGACATTGGCCGATGACTTTGCGGCAGGCGCCGCGCAATTGAGCGGCTGCGAGCTTGGCCAGTTGTACTTGCTCGACCAGGCCACCGGCCGCCTCGAACTGGCTGCCCAGTATTTGCCGGGCCTGTCGCCGCCAGGGGCGGTTGTGAGCTCGGGCGCGGATTTTCGGAACGAGCAACTGTTGCAGTACGTGCTGCAACAGAACCGGGTGTTTAACCTCACCGAGGCAGGCAGCAGTGTGTATGACACGGGGTTTCTGCCAGCGGGCGCGGCGTCCTGGCAATCACTCCTGTGCGTGCCGTTACCGGGGCCGAGCAAGCAGGTATCCGGGATGGTGTTGTGTGCCAGCCTGCGAGCGACGGAGCTGGCTGGCTACGGTGCGTCCCTGGGCCAATTGGGCAGTTTTGTCTTGAGCCAGTTGGCCCTGTTGCGGCGAATGCGCCGGGCTCCCGGTGCGTTGAAGGTGGTTCGCAGCACCCGCAGCACCAGCGCCTACGGCTTGATCGGAAACAGCACGGCCATGGACGAGACGTGCCGCCTGATCGGCAAGGTGGTGCATAGCCCCTACACCGTGCTGCTCCGGGGCGAGACCGGCACCGGTAAAGAGGTGGTCGCCCGGGTCATTCATGCTGCCGGCCCGCGCAGCAGCAAGGCATTTGTGGTGCAAAACTGCGCAGCGTTTCCCGAAGGCTTGCTCGAAAGTGAGTTGTTCGGTTACCGCAAAGGCGCGTTCACCGGGGCCGAAAGAGACCACGCCGGCCTGTTTGACACCGCCCACGGCGGCACGCTGCTGCTCGACGAAATCGGTGATATGCCGCTCTCACTGCAGGCCAAGTTGTTGCGGGTCCTGCAGGAGGGCGAGATTCGGCCGTTGGGTGCCAACACGTCCCACAAGGTCGACGTGCGAATCGTCGCGGCGACCCACCGGGACCTCACCAGCATGGTGGCTGAAGGAAGCTTTCGCGAGGACCTTTATTACCGGCTGGCGCAGTTTCCTATCGAGTTGCCGGCGCTGCGCCAGCGGGACGGGGACGTGCTGCAACTGGCCCGGCATTTCGCCGACAAGGCCTGTGCATTGTTGGGGCGAGCCACGGTGGGCTGGTCGAGTGCGGCCCTGGATCAACTGTCCAGCCACCACTTTCCCGGCAACGTTCGTGAGCTCAAATGCATGGTGGAGCGGGCGGTTCTGCTGTGCGACGACGAGGTGATCCTGCCTGCGCATTTATCGCTGCCATCAACCCTGTCCGCGCCCGCTGTCGACGCAACGCTGCGCCAGCGCATGGAGCGAGTCGAGCGGGTAGTGCTGATCGACTGCCTGCGCAAGAACCGTGGCAATCGAACCCGCACCGCCCGTGAACTGGGCCTCGCCCGGCGCACGTTGTTGTACCGCCTTGCACGCCTGGACATTCCGTTTGGCGAAGTCCAGGGAGAGTGCTGAATGGCACACCCTTTCAATTCCGGGAGATACCTGATGCCTGTTAGTCAGTGGCAAGCCCTGGTGCTTGTGTTGTTTTTGCTGAGTGGCTGTAACACCAATCATGTCTTTGACGACGATGACTACCGTCCGCTGGGTGATCCACGGTCCACCGGTCGTGGCCTGTGAGCGCGGAGGAGTCCTGCCATGCAGCTAGTGTTTGAGGTGTGCCCTGCGGGGCCAGCAGAGTCCGCGCCGGCGCTGCGCAAAGTCTTTGACGGTGTGGGGGGCGTCATCGGCCGGGGGGCCGGTTGCGACTGGACCCTGCCTGACACCAGTCGCCAGGTTTCCGGTCGTCACGCGGTGATCAGTTATCGTGACGGCCGGTATTTCCTGACGGATATCAGCAGCAATGGAACCCGCCTGGCAGGCCGCAGTGAGCGCCTGCATGAGGGGCAGCAGCAACCGATAGATGACGGCGCGGTATTTCAGCTGGGGCCGCTGAGTATTCGCGCACGACTGGTCAGCCCACCGCAGGGACAGGGCCAGGACGGATTACACAGGCTGATTCCCGATGATGCATTCCTTGAGCTGGACCCACTGCGGGCACTGGCCAGCGAACTGCAGCGCGAGGACGGGTCGCAAGAGCTGGCGGCCCTGAACATGACCACCTACGAGACATTGCGCTGGACGGACCACGCGGCGCCGGACCGGGATCACCTGACGGTTCCCGAACTTGTGAAGCCTGCGCGCCAGGTTGCCCCAAGTCCGCAATCGCCCGTTCCAGGTCAAGGCTCAGGGCCATTCTGGTTGGGGTTTGCGCAGGCACTCGGTATTGATCTGGGCGACCTCGATGAGTCGGCAAGAGAAGTCCTGGCGATCAAGGCCGCGAGCTTGCTCCGGCAAATGACTGAAGGGTTGCAACAGAGCCTGGGCACCCGTAACGAGCTCAGGCAAGAGCTGAAACTGGCACTCACCCAGACGCCGCTCCAAAGCCCCAACCCACTTAGAGACAGCGCAGACGCCAGTGCGGCCTTGGGGTCGCTGCTGGGTGTCGGGCAACTGGGGCAGGTTTCCGCCGAGATGCTTGTCATGCGGGCGTACCGCGACATGCAGGCTCACGAGGTGGCCTTGCTGGCGGCCTGCCGCGCGGCAGTACGCGGCGCTCTGGCAGCCTTTGCGCCCGGCCATTTGCTGCTGTGCTTCGAACGCCAGGCAAGGCCGCCGCTGATCCCCCGGTGTGGCGCCCGCTGGCGCGCGTATCAGCGCCATTACCAGACACTGATCGAGGACGAGCACTTGAGCGAGCGCCTGCTGGGCAGCGACTTCGCCAAGGCGTACGAGGAACAGATTCGTCTGATCTCAACCCTTCACCGTTATCCAGGATGATCTTCATGTCCCGAGTCACCGTTGCATTGTTGTGCGCTGTAATGGGTTTGCTGGGTGGTTGCTCCCTGTCGCCCTTTTCGAAGTTGACCAAGCTGGACCTGACACTGACCGCCAGCGAACGGGTCAACCCTGATCTCCATGGTCGCCCGTCGCCGATCGTGGTGCACCTGATGGAGCTTCGACACCCCGTGGCTTTTGAAAATGCGGACTTTTTCAGCCTTTATGCTCATGCCGAGCACACGTTGCCCAAGGACCTGGTGAACCTCGAAGAGCTGGAGTTGCGCCCCGGCGATCACTCCACGCTCAAACTCAGTCTTGAGCCCGGCAGTCGTTATGTCGGCGTGCTGGCGGCGTACCGTGATTTGCCTCACTCGCAATGGCGCTATGTGTTGCCGGTGACCGCGCAGCGATTGACCGGCGCTGAACTGATCCTTGATCAGGCCGGCATTCGGTTGGTCAACCCGCAACCCGCGAAGGTGGGCGACTGACATGTACAGCCAAAAAGTCATCTGGCAGGAAGGCATGTTGTTGTGCCCTCAGCATTTCCAGCAAAACGATCGGTACCACGATCAGCAACTCACGCGGCGCACCCAGCTGTTGTGCCGTCACGCCTGGGGCTTCCTGGCCCTGGAAATCGATGTGCAATACCTCAATATGGGCAAGGTCGTTATCAGCCAGGCCAGCGGCATATTGCCGGATGGCAGCCTGTTCGAGCTGGGCGGCGCGATGGAGTCGCTGGTGCTGGAGGTTCCGGTCAATACCGGGAAGCAGTCGATCTACCTGGCCTTGCCGCTGGCCACAGGTAACTGTGTTGAAGCCCGTCGACCCGAGCAGATTGATGTGTTGGCGCGCTACAAGACTCTTGCGGTAGACGTCAGCGACTCCAACGCCGGGGAAGAAGCTCGTCGTCAGGTCAATTGCGGGCAGCTGGATTTTCGCCTGTTGCTGGGGGAGCAACACAGCGACCCGCATTACGTGAAGCTCAAGGTTGCCCAGGTGCTCAGTTGCACCGAGGAGGGCGTCAGCCTGGACCCCGATTTTATCCCGAGCTTCATTCACCTGCATGGCTCCGGCTACCTGCTGTCTTGCCTCAAGGAAGTGATCAGCCTGCTCGCTTACCGGGGGGATGCCATCGCCGAGCGGATTCGCGCCAACGGTACCGCCGCCGGCGCGGAGGTTGGCGACTTCCTGATGTTGCAATTGATCAATCGCACCGAACTGGTCTTGCGTCACTACCTGAGCCTGAGCCAGGTCAGCCCTGAAACGCTGTATCGAACATTGCTGTCGATCCTGGGTGAACTCGCGACGTTTGCCAGCGACAGCAAGCGTGCGCACTTCGAGGGGCATTACCGGCACAGCGACCAGGGCGCCAGCTTTCGTGGATTGATGGAGCCGATTCGCAGCCTGCTGTCGATGGTGCTTGAGCAGCATGCCATTGAGCTGGCGCTGCAGCCTCGCCAGTACGGGGTGCTGGTGTGCCCGGTGAGCGATCTCAACCTGCTGGGTTCGGCGACCTTCATTCTGGCCGCCAGCGCCCATTGTGACGCCGAGGAGCTTCGACACCGGCTTCCGGCGCACCTCAAGGTCGGCCCCGTGGAGCGGATTCGCGAGTTGGTCAACCTGCAGTTGGCGGGCATCAAGGTCAAGCCGCTGCCGGTGGCTCCCCGGCAGATACCGTTTCATGCCGCCAACACCTATTTCATGCTTGAACTCGGTGCCCGGGACATTGAGCAGTTGAAGCAGTCGGGAGGATTTGCCTTCCACGTCAGCGGTGAATTTGCCGAACTGGAACTGAAATTCTGGGCTATCAGGAACTGAGACCATGGACAGGGAATACCCGCAGGACGAGAAAACCGTCCTGCTTGATCGACAGGGACGCGGACCGGCGCAGGGACCGATGACCGACTTCGCATCGCCGCCGCGTTTCGAACAACTGGAAGACCGGATGATCTACGCGGCCCGCTTGCAGGGCGCGGAGCATTTCGACATTGGCCTGAACAGTTTGGTGGCGCCTGCCTGGGAGCTGTTGTCCGAGGTGGTCCGCCTCAAGCGCAGTACCGCCGAGGAAAGCCTGCGCGCCCTGAATGAACGACTCTCGGCGGCAGTCACGCTGTTCGAGACGCGGGCCCGGCATGACGGGGCCCAAAGCAGCGAGGTCATGGCGGCGCGGTATGTGCTGTGCAGCGTGATCGACGAGGCAGTGGTCACCACCTCATGGGGCAGCCAGAGCGATTGGTCGAAGATGAGCCTGCTGAGCAGTTTTCACAACGAAACCTTCGGCGGCGAGAAGTTTTTCCAGTTGCTTGAGCGCATGTCGAGGGACCCCTTCAAGCACCTGGCGATGCTGGAGTTGATGTACCTGTGCCTGTCCCTCGGGTTTGAGGGCAAGTACCGGGTCATGGAGCGTGGGTTGTTGCAGCTTGAACAGGTTCGGGACGCGCTGTATCGGCAGATCCGGCATGTGCGGGGTGATACGCCTGCGGCGTGCGCGCCGTCGCCCAGGCCGGAACAGCCGCGCCGGAAACGGCTGAGAGTCGTGTCGCTCACCTGGATTGCAGTGTTTGTCGCCGCCAGCCTGTTGAGCCTGTATGCAGGATTTGCCTGGGTGCTGGGCCAGCAGCGTGAAGCGGTGTTGCAACCGTATCAACTCGTGGCGCCGGATATTTTCCGGGCGCCGCTCTAACGCAGGGAGCAACGCATGAACGCATTCTTCAGGAGCGCGGGCGCCGTGCTGGGCAGGGTTTGGGTCTGGAGCCTGCTGCTGGTGCTCGCGGTCGCAATGACCGTGTGGTTCTTCGGGCCACTGCTGGCTGTCGACGACTATCGATTCTGGCAAGCGGCGGCATCGCGCTTGCTGACAATCAGCGGGCTGTTTTTGTTGTGGGGCCTGGCGATGGTGTATGCCAATTGGCGCAGTATGGCCCGGCAATCAACCGTCGATGACGGCGAACCACGCCCGCGCAAAGGCCAGGTTGAAAACGAGCAGCGGCACCTGCGCGGTCGCTTCAAGGACGCTTTGTACACCCTGAAACACTCCCGGATTTATGGTGAACGCAGCCCGCGTTGGCGTAATGCATTGCCCTGGTATTTGCTGATCGGCAAGGAAGGCAGTGGCAAGTCCCGGATGTTGGCCGCCAGTGGCTTGCAGTTGCTCCAGGATCAGGGCGCGTCGGTAGCGACGCAGGGCGGTGCCACGCGGGACTGTGACTGGCATTTCGCCGAGGACGGCGTGTTGCTCGACGTCGCCGGCCGCTACCTTACCCAGCCTGACAGCCAGGTGGATGGCGCGGGTTGGTCGACGCTGCTGGAGCTGCTCAAGGTGCGGCGCCGGACACGCCCGCTCAATGGTGTGGTGGTGGCGCTGTCCACGGACACATTGCTCCATGGCAGCGAGCGTCAGATGGAGAATGAGGCGCGGGCAGTCCAGAGTCGGTTGCTGGAGATCCGCCAGACGTTGCATGTGGAGGTGCCGGTCTACCTGGTGGTGACCCAGGCCGACCGCCTGCCGGGGTTTGCGGAGTTCTTCGAGCGGCCGTTGGGCGAAGGCAGTGATGCGGTGTTGGGCGAATCTATCGTCCCAGGCAAAGCGGGTATTGGCATTGCCCAGGTACGACAGGCGTTTGAAGCACTGCTGCAGCGCTTGAGCGGTGAGCTTGTGCAGCGCCTGCACCAGGAACGCAACAGTGATCTGCGCGGACGGATGCTCGACTTTCCCCATCAGGCGGCCCGGATTGGCGAACGCCTGAGCCTCTATATCGACGTTGCTTTTTGCGGCCCGCGTTATCAGCACACTAACGGCTTTCGTGGTTTCTACTTGACCAGCGCCGACGGTGGCCCACAGGCACTTGAACCACGTTCGCACTTTATCCAGGGCTTGTTCAGCCGGGTGATTCTGGCGCAAGCCGACCTGGCGGACCTCGATAGCCAGGAGCGCCGTCGAATCCGCCGGCACCAGGGGGGGCTGGCCCTGGGCGCACTAGTGGTCGTCGTGGCGGCGGGCTTGCTGTGGACCCACAGTTACTCCTCCAATCATCAGCGTCTGGAGCAACTGCAGGCGCTGGCACGACAGCCCGCACCCGTGCAGCCTGGGTCAGACGCTACCCAGGCACTCCTGCCGCTGCTGGACAGCCGCCTGGCGGCCACGCGGATTTTCCCCTTGCCGGGCGAAGCCAGGCTGGTTGAGCGGATGGGGTTGTATCAGGGCAGTATCAGCCGTCCGGTGCTGGAGCAGGCCTACGAGCGTGCCTTGGGCCGGCTGTTGCTGTCCCAGGTCAGCGAGATGCTGCAGGAACAGGTTCGCGGCAGCCTGGAAGATCGTGAGCGGCTGCTGGATAACCTCCGGGCGTACCTGATGCTCAACCTGCGGGAGCGGCGGGATGTCGGCTGGCTGCGTGAGCGGGTGGCGGGGCATTGGTCTGTACGGTTTGCCGGTGAGCCCTCCGTGCAAAACCGGTTGAATGAACATTTCGCGCGCTTGCTTGAGCAGCCGTTCGTGCAGCCGCTCGATGACGAGCTGGTGGCCCGCGCGCGCCACGTGTTGCGGGGCGAATCGCTGGTTGACGTGGTGTACCGGGTGCTGCGCGAACAAGCTCGCGGCCTTGAACCGTTGCGCCTTGCACACGGGCGGGTGTTTGACGGGGGCGAGCGTTCCATTCCGGGGTTTTATACCCGCACGTACCAGCGGCATTTTGAAGCGCAGGGCGCGCGGCTGGTGAACACCATCGTCCAGGACAACTGGGTGCTGGGAGAGGGCGCCGACCTGAGCGCCATGGATTTGCAACGGTTGATGGTGGAGCTTGAACAACGCTACTTCAGCGAGTATGCCGATGCCTGGAGCGAGGCGCTTGGGCAGGTTGGCCTGCGTGAAACTGAAAACTCCAGGCAAGGCGCCGAGCAGCTCGCCAGCTTGACGTCGGCCCAGTCGCCGTTGTTGCAGTTGTTGCAGCAGGTTCGTGACCACACGCGCCTGCCGTCGGCCAGTGAGCGCCTCGACGAGCTGGCTGCCAAGCTGCCTGGGCCTGCGGCAGAGCGGTTGCCGACCGCCGCCGGGCTGGTCAATGCCTTGCCCGACAGCGCACGGCGAGCCATGCAGCGCCGCTTCGAGCCCTTGCACCAGTTGCTGGACAGCCAGGAGAACCCGGGGGCCGAGTTGACCGGCGTGTTACAGGCGCTCAACGACTTGCACCTGCAGTTGGCGAGCTTGAATCGCGAAGGCGCGCCGGAGCCGGTCGCGTTCGAGATGGTCAAGCGGCGGATCCAGGGGCAACAGGATGCGCTGAGTAACCTGCGCAACGTGGCCGCTCGTTTGCCGCTGCCGCTGGCGGGCTGGTTCGAAAGCCTGGCCGACGAGCATTGGCGCCTCATGCTCGACCAGGCCTATCGGCATGTGAACCAGCGTTATCAGAGCGAGGTATATGGTTTCTACAGCCGGGCGATCAAGCTGCGTTTCCCGTTCAATGCCCACGCCAGCAGCGACGTTTCCCTCAACGACTTCCAGGAGTTTTTCAAGCCTGAGGGGATCATGGCGCGATTCTTTGACAGCTATCTGAAGCCTTTCGTCAGCGGTGATTCCGGGCGCTACAGGCTGCGTAGCCTGGATGGGCGCAGCTTGCCGATGTCTCGGGCGTTGCTCGACCAGCAGGCGAAGGTGCAGGTGATCAGGCGCGGTTTTTTTGCGGATGAGCCGGGGGACTTGCAGGTTCGTTTCACGCTCGCACCCTATAGCCTGGACCCGTCGGTGAGTCGCGCGGTCTTGCGTTTGGGTGGCCAGCAGATGGAGTACCGGCACGGGCCGATTGTCCCCATGGCGATGCAATGGCCAGCCGAGGCTGAGAATGGTCGCAGCAGCCTGGTACTGGAGCGTGGCAGCGAGCGGGCGCTGGGGCTCGAAAAAAATACGGGGGCCTGGTCCCTGTTTCGCTTGTTCGACTTGATGCAGAGCGAACCCTCCAGCGGGCAGGATGAGCTGATCCTCAAGGCTGACCTGGCAGGCTTGCGCGCCAACTACCTGCTGACCAGCCGACGCACCCCCAATCCATTCCAGATGGCGCAGTGGCGAACTTTTCGCCTGCCGGAGCAGTTGTGAGCCAACCTCGCGACCGCTGGCACAGCGCCGGTCGCACAGACCGTGGAAAGGTCCGTTTACGCAACGAGGATGCCTTTCTCGATTGCCCCGGGACGGGCTGCTGGGCCGTGGCGGACGGGATGGGCGGGCATCAGGCGGGGGATATCGCCAGCCAGTTGGTGGTCGATGGCCTGGCGTCATTGCCCGGCCAGGGCAGCCTGGATGAACGCGTCGAGGCGACCCGTCGTTGCCTGCAATGGCTCAACCGGCGGCTGGGCGATGAATTGACGCTGGCCTCCCATGGCGCCGAGGCCATCATGGGAAGCACGGTCGTGGCGTTGTTGCTTCAGGGCGATCGCGCTGCGTGTGTCTGGGCCGGTGACAGTCGTTGCTATCTGTGGCGCGGGCAGACGCTGTACCAGCTGTCGCGAGACCATTCGCTGTGTGAGCAATTGATTGACCAGCAGGTGAGCCCGGAACAGGCCAGGGCCCATCCAGACGCACGGGCCTTGACCCGGGCCATCGGCTCGCGGGCACCACTGAGCCCGCAGGTCCTGGAACTCGGTACCTTGGCAGGGGATGTGTTTCTGTTGTGCAGCGACGGCCTGTACCAGGCGCTTAGCCACTCTGAGTTGGGCCAGGCCTTGAGCCAGGGAAACCCGCAACGTGTCCTGGACCAGCTGTTTGCAGGTGTCTTGCGCGGCACGGCCGGCGACAACCTGACCGCTGTGGTGGTGCAGTCATGCGCGACCTGACCCACTTTGCCTTTGCCAAGGCCCCGATAAACCCACCGCGCGACGGAGCCCCCGAGTTGCTGGCCGGGCGGTACCTGATCGAGCGCGTGTTGGGCGCAGGCGGCATGGGCGTGGTCTATCGTGCGCGGGACCTGCTGCACGAACAGTTTGGCGAACCCTGTTCCAGTGTCGCGATCAAGGTGTTGGGCGAAGCCATCCGCGAGTCTGCGGATGCCCACGTGTTGCTGTACAACGAGTTTGCCCTGACCCGCAGCCTGCGGCATGAGCAGGTGGTGCGTGTGTATTCATTTGAAGTGGATGCTCCCGGCCAGATCGCATTCTTTACCATGGAACTGCTCCAGGGCATGACCCTGGACCGGTTGCTGCTGGAGTGCCCCGGCGGTTTACCCTGGCAAGCGCTGCAAGGCATCGCCGTGCAATTGCTCGACGCGTTGCGCCATAGCCATCAGCAGGGTGTGCTGCACGGGGATGTGAAACCCGCCAATGTCATGGTGGGAGACGGCGGCTTGCGCTTGTTCGATTTCGGTCTGGGCGAGGCTTGCGGACAGGCCCCGGCAGGTTCTCCAGGCTTGAGTCGCAGCCGCTTCAATGCCTGGACGCCCGCGTACGCCGCGCCGGAGTTGCTGGCTGGCGGAGCACTGTCGGCCAGCGCCGACCTGTATGCAGTGGCCTGTGTATTGTACGAGTTGGCACAAGGCCGACGCCACGCCAGTGACAGGCCGGCCCGGCCCCGGCAACTGCCTCGCCATTGCTGGCCTGTATTGCGTACGGCGTTGACGGCTGACCCTGAACGCAGGGCCGTTACCCTTGATGAATTACGCGCGGTGCTCGCTGATCGCAGGAAGGGCCTGGGCCGCTGGTTCTAGACGGGCAAGTCGTGCAGCTGGCAATACTCGAACCAACTCAGGCCTGCCATTTGCGCCACCTCCTTGTGCACCTCAAGGCGTTGCGCCTCGAACTCCGCCGGGGAATGCGCCGTCAATTTCAGCGTCAGTTCCCAGGCAAACAAGCCCTGTTGCTCCGCTTCTGCCTCGAAGGCTTCATGCAGGCGCTCGGCGCGGTACTGCTCCATGGTTTCCCCTTTGGCCTGGGCCGCCAGGGGGTTCAACGTATTCAGTTCCGCGGCCAGGGCCGGGTGTTCACTCAAGAATCGGTCCAGGGCTAGCTGGTGGTTTTCGCCGGGTTGGGACAAAGGTTTACTCCACGGTAAGAGAGACGGTCAGTCTGGCTTGGACATTAAAAAAGCCGCCATGGCTGCATAGGCGGGCAAGGTCACCCCATCATTGGCGGCGTTGCCGGCCACCGGGTGGGAGGCATAGCGAACAATCACCATTTCAGCCTTGGGGTCGATGTAGATGCTCTGGCCATGCACCCCACGCGCCATGAACGCCCCGTCGGGATTGTGGGTTACCCACCACATGTTGCGATAGCTCCAGCCCTTCAATTGAGCGTAGCCGGCCTGGGCGAACGCCTGCTTGTCGCCGCCCTGGCGAATATCCGTCACCACGCTTTCGGGCACGATCTGCTGGCCATTGAAGCGCCCGCCGTTGCGCAGCATCTCGGCAAACCGGGCCAGGTCCCGCAGCCCGGTGTTCAGGCCGCCACCGGCGAAGGGTGTGCCGATGGAGTCGACGGTGAAGTAGGCGTCCTGTTCGGCGCCAAGCCGACTCCAGATGCGTTCGCTGAGCAGTTGCGCGACATTGCGTCCGGTCGCGCGGGCAATCACCCAGCCAAGTACGTCGGTATTGACGGTCTTGTAGCCGAAGGCACGCCCGTGTTCGCCACGCTGCTTAACCGTTTGCAGGAACTCGTAGTAGCTGCGCGGCCCGGTGTAGTCCTTGGGTTTGGGTAGCGGGTTGCCGGCCTGGGCGTGGGCCCAGACTTCGGCGTTGGGGTCGGCATAATCTTCGCTGTAGTCCAGGGCGGTGGTCATGTCCAGCACCTGGCGCAAGGTGGCGCTGCCAAAGGCCGAGCGGCCGAGTTCGGGCACATAGTCGACGATCTTTTTCTGTGGGTCCAGGGTGCCATCGGCCACCAGCATCGCGCCCAGGGTACCGATCACCGATTTGGTGACCGACATGGCCGCGTGTTGCCCATCCTCCTTGAGCACCCCGAAATAACGCTCATAAACCACCGTGCCGCGATGCATCACCACGATGCCATCGGTGTAGGTGGCGTCCAGGGCCTGGCGCCAGGTCAGCGGCTGGGTCGCATCCACTGGCTGCACGGGGATTGCATCGAGTGCCGGGTCGAGTTTGCGTGGCAATGCCAGCGGTGCGCCGAGCCCGCGGGAGACGTTCACCGTGGGCATCAATTGGCGAAAGTTGGCGACACTCCAGCGCATCGCCGGGAAGCGGAAATAGCTGCCGTCTTCAAAGCGTACGGTGCGGTCGGCCGGCGGCGGTGCGCCGACCATCCATTGCAGCCTGGCCGGGTCGCTGGCCTGGGCATCGGCGAAGGTCGGGGTGGCGGCGCCGGCCAACGGGCTGGTCAGCCCAAGCAGCGCACAGGCCATGAGGGGAGTGAATCGCAGCATCAGTCGAGTCCGTTCGAGGGGGGCGTCGTTTTTTACGACAACCAGTGCGCCAAAGGATGGGCCAACCCGAGCCAATCGACAAGCAGCAAGCCCCTGCGGTGATTCTGAATAAATGCGCCAGGGGCGGCAAAAGCCTTTCGCTTGCGGTGTCAGGGCGTGTAGCGTTACCCCGTGATAAGGCGACAGCCAGGTGTTATTTTGCGACCCTGGCATCAGGGACCGAGGGACAGGTGATGGCGCAAACGCTGTTCAAGCTTTTCTTCACCCAGCGGCTGGCGGCCCTCGCCAGTACCGAGTCGTTGCGGGCCATACGCGAGGGGCTGTTGTGGATCCTGCCGTGCCTGCTGGTATCGGCCGGTTTCCTGATCCTGTCCGAATGCGCCCGAGTGCTGGGTTTCGACCCTCAGGTGGTGGCCTTCCTGGCGGGGTTGCACAACCAGATCAGCTCGGTGATCCCGCTGCTGGTGGCAGCCTCCATCGGTTACATGCTCGCGATCCAGCACCGCCTGCCGCAACTCCCGGTAGCGTTCCTGTGCCTGGCCCATGTAGTGATCGCCACGTTTGTGCTGCGGGATTTTCCCCGAGCCTCGGCGACCTTCGTGTTGTTCATCGCCATCGCCTCACCGCTGATCAATGTGCCCGCCATCGCCTGGCTGCATCGGCGTCGCTGGACGCGGTTGATCAACGAAGACCTGGTGGGGCACAACCTCAAGGGCACCCTCAATATGGTGGTGCCGGGGGCAATCACGGCGCTCGGGCTGGTGCTCGTGCTGTCGTTGCTGTTGCAGATTCCGCAGGTGGCACAGCTTCAGGGGCCGCAGGTGCTCGATGCACTGGAGACGCCCTATGGCAGCGGCCTGTTTGTGACCCTGATGAATTCGCTGCTGTGGTTTTTCGGAATCCATGGGGTCTACGCCATGCAGCCGTTTTTTGATGTGCTGGACCAGGCGGTCGGGCTCAATAATGCGGCGGTGGCCGCGGGCGAGCCGGTCAAATATCTACTGAATGGCGGCTTGCTGGGCAGTTTCGCGTTTATCGGCGGTTCGGGTGGTGCCCTGTGCCTGCTGCTGGCGATCCTGCTGTTTTCCAAAAGCCGGTCCATGCGATTGGTGGCGATGGCGAGCCTGCCGTTGTCGTTGTTCAATGTCAGTGAAGTGCTGTTGTTTGGCTTGCCGATCATTCTTAACCCGCGGCTGTTCATTCCCTTTCTGGTGGTCCCGGCGTTCAACGTGATACTGGCGTTGATGGTGGTGCAGATTGGCTGGGTGTCGCCTGCGGTGGTGAGCGTGCCATTTACCGCGCCGGTGTTGCTCAACGCCTACCTGAGCACCCACGGCGATCTCGCGGCAGTGTTGCTGCAGGTGGTGTTGCTGGGGGTTGGCATGCTGATCTATGCGCCCTATGTGCGTGCGATCAACCGCCAGGCCACGGAGGGCGGCACGGTGTATTTGAAGTCGCTGGACATGACCTTTCGCGGCCTGGAAGAAAAAGGCCGCTTGCTGGAGCTGGACCCGGTGATGGCGTCCCACAAGGCCCAGGCGCGCCAGGTCAGCGAGTTGAGTCATATCCAGCAGATCAGCGACTACGAGTTCTACCTCGAATTCCAGCCGCAGATTTCCACCCGGACCGGGCTATGCACCGGTTGCGAAGCGTTGATGCGGGCCCGGGACGCCGAAGGTACGGTGCATTCACCCTGGGAGTTCCTGCAATGGCTGGCCCATGCCAGGTTGATGCCCGACGTGGATGTGTGGGTGGCATCCCAGGCTGTGCGCCAGTACCAGAAGTGGCAGAAGGTCGGGTTTACGTTGCCGATGACGATCAATATCTCCAGCGCCACGCTGACTACCCCGGCGTATGGTGATCGGCTGGTGGAGATACTGGCCCAGGCCCACGGGCAGGTTTCGGTGGAGATCACCGAGGATGCGCTGGTGGGCGATATCCAGGGCACGCGGCAGATGATCGAGAAGCTCCAGGCGATTGGTGCCAAGGTGTATATCGACGACTTCGGCACCGGATTTTCAGCGCTGAGTTACCTGCACCAGTTCCCCGTGGATTTCATCAAGATCGATCGCAGTTTCGTGGTCGCCCAGCATGATCCAAAGGGCGCCCAGGTGTTGACCGGGATGCTGCGGTTCTGTGAGGCGCTGAACCTCGGGGTAGTGGTGGAAGGCGTGGAAACCGCCGAGCAACTGGCGTTTTTGCAGTCGGGCTCGGAGCTGATCATCCAGGGCTGGTATTTCAGCAAGGCGCTGCCGGGCGATGAACTGGAGCGGTTCGTGCGCGGGCGGTATACCCAGATGCAATCTAACGCTCCAGAACCCCTCTGAAGGTTGCGCTCAACGCCCGCAATGTCTCGCGGGAGCGGCCGTCGCTGATGCGGCTATGCAGCACGATTTCACTGACGGGCAATGCCGGTAATCCGTACTGTTCGCTGACGTCCACGGCGCCCGCCGGCGCCACTCGCCGGGCCAGCGCCGCCACACCCAGGCCGGCGCTGACTGCCGCACCTACCGCCATTACGCCGCCGCCGACAAACACTTCGGTCCAGTCAATCCGCGCCTCATCCAGCGCGCGCACCGCCAGGTGTCGCACGCCGCAGGGCGAGGCCATGGTTGCCATGCGCAGGGGCGTGCCGGGCGTGTGCTGCCAGGTAGGCGCGGCGAACCAGCCAAAGCGCTCCACCACCAATACCTCACCGTCCTGGCGATCGCCTTCGTTGCGCACGATCACCGCGTCCAGTTCGTTGCGGTCGAACGCCGCCACCAGGTCGCGGGACGAAGCGATCCGCACCTCCAGGATCACCAGCGGGTCATAGGCAGCCAGGCGGCTGAGCCACAGTGGCAGGTCCGGCCCGGCCACGTGGTCGCTGATGCCGATCACCAACCGTCGCGGGGCGCCATTGCCCATGTCACCCAACGCCCGTTCGTGGGCATTGAGCAATGCGCGGGCGGCGACGATGAACTGCTCGCCCTGGGGCGACAGCCGCACATGCCGCGGTGTGCGCACCAGCAGGCGATAACCGAGGCGTTCTTCCAGGCGCTTGAGCTTGAGGCTGATGGCTGCCTGCGAGGTGTCCAGTGCCTGGGCCGCGCGGGTGAAGCTGGCGAAATCGGCGACCAGGACAAAGGCGTGCACGGTGTCGATATCCAGCGGCTTGAGTGCGTCGGTCATTTCAGTTCCTTATCATACCTATATCCGGTGATATCTTGCTGAAATCATGGGCGCTGCGCAAGCTGGGCACTCATCTGAACAGGAGCGCCATGATGTTTGCCAAACAGTATTCACACCGCTTGCCAGCCGATTACGACATGGGTGTCATCCGTGAGCGGGCCGCTCGCCTGGGGCCGTTGTGGGATCATGCCGAGGGTTTGCTGTTCAAGGCGTTTATCGCCCAGGAGCGAGGGCAGGGGCCGGGGGTGGGTAACCTGTATTCGTCGGTTTATCTGTGGTCGGATCCTTTGCAGGCTGCGGATTTCTTGCTCGGCGAGCGCTTCCAGAAGGTCCTCGACAGTTTTGGCCAGCCGCACATTGAGTCCTGGTTACCGCTGGACGTGCAGCGAGGTCCGGCGCAAGACGCCTTGAGCCTGTATCGGGAGGAGTGGGCGCTGGCGCCGGGGGCGGACCGCGGGCAAATCCTCGCCGCAGAAAAGGCCCGCAACCAGCAGCTCGCGGACAGCAGCGATAACTTCGCGGTGTTTCTGGCGCTGGATGTGCAGGCGTGGAAGCTGGTGCGAATTACCTTGTCGGCCAAGGTGCTGGATGTGAACCATCCGGGCAATGGCTACGAGGTGTTCTACCTGGCGCGGCCCGGGGTGTGAATGCCGGTAGCCGCCGATGCGTCGGCGGCTACCTGTACCGTCAGGAATTGAGACGCGCCTGAGGCTGGCTCAGCTTGCGCTCGGCCACGGCGCCGAACACCAGGCCCAGGGTGGTCCACAGCACCAGTTGAATCCCCAGGGAAGCCACCCGGAATTTCCACAGCAACACTGCCGAGAACTGTTCCGGCACTTCGTTGATGGTCGGGAACAAGCTGCCGGCCACCGACACGATCACGATGTACAGCGCCACACCGAGAATCGCGCCTGCCCATAGGCCACGGCTGGCAATCAGCTTGCGCGCCGCGTTGATCGCAATCACCGCAGCCGCCACCGACACCAGCAGCATCAGGAAGAACAGCTTGGTGCGTTGCGCGATGGTGGCCGGGTCGCCCACCGATGGCGGGTTGGCCGGATACTTCAGCCCCGGCACCACGATGATCGTCACAAACGCCGCCAATGCCAGCAGCGCTGCCAAGCCACGGGGGCCGACCTTGCCGATGCGGCCCAGGGAGTAGGCGAACACCAAGGCGAAAATGCCACCCAGGGAGACGCTGTACACCACCACGCCGGTGAACAGGCCGAAGGTACTTTGTACTTCGCGGCTCACCAGTTCTTCTTCCGGCGCGTCGCCGTGCATCTGTGCCATCTGATCTTCGAAGGCGATGGCCTTGTCGATCTGCGGCTCACCAAAGGTCTTGGCGAAGCCGAAGGCCAAGATGCCGGCGAGCAGGCCCACCAGCATCCCGCGAACGAGTAAATGCCCTGTCATGTCGTCACGCTCCAATCAATGGCAGGGGAAACCCAGCAGGTGGCGACCGTCATGCACAAACTCATGCACGTACATGCCTTTGAACACGGCCGTCGCGCCTTGCTCGGCGCCGACGAAGTAAATCGCGAGCAATAGCAGCAGGCCGCCGAAGATCGCCCAGGGCAGGATTTCGCCCAGGGGAATGGACGGTATTGAAACGTCGGAGCCAGTTGCAGCGGTATAAGCCATGAGAACCTCCAGGGATGACGCGTCCCGAAATGGATAGCGAGTTGGCTGAAACAGGGTCTGGCTTACGGCTAAAAGGCCGAATACAGTGGCGCGACCGCGCCGGCATTGAACCGGCTTCCTGTTGCAGAATAGTTGAAACATGTTGAAACAACTTCGCAAGTCTACGCTGACTGCACCTTAAAACCAGAGCGATTTGTCATGCAGGCCACCCGTTTGACCCTTGTTGCCCACGCCAGCACCCGTGCCCAGAAACAGGCACGCTTTGCGCTGGATGAGTCGGTGGAGATGGACTGGCAGCAGGCGGCGCTTTCCCAGGGGCAACGCTTCAAGCGTGCACCCCGGGTGCTGTGCGGCCCGGAGGCGCGGACCCGGCAGACGGCGGCGCTGTTTGCCGACGATGCTTTGGTTGAAACAGCCCTGCGCGATTGTGATTTTGGCCGCTGGCAAGGGTTGGCGATCGAGGAGGTTCAGCAGGCCGAACCCGAAGCGCTTCAGGCCTGGTTGACCGACAGCACCTCGGCGCCCCACGGCGGCGAGTCGGTAGTGCAACTGTGTGAGCGGATAGGGCAGTGGTTGCAGTCCCTCGAGCAATCCCCGGGGCATGTCGTGGCGGTGACGCATCCATTTGTGATCCGCGCAGCGCTGCTGCATGTCATGCAATGCCCACCCGCCATGTTCAACCTGATCGACGTGGAACCGCTGTCATCCACCGAGTTGCGCTTCAATGGGCGTTGGCGCCTGCGCCTGGAAACTCACGCCTGACGTCCCGAACATGGCAAAATCCGTTCCCCGCACCGAGACCACCCATGAAGACTTTCCCATGAAACGCATCCTGATCATCGGCATTGGCGCCGGCAACCCTGACTACATCACGATGCAGGCGGTCAAGGCGCTCAACCGCACCGACGTGTTTTTCCTGATGGACAAGGGCCAGAGCAAGGACAAGCTGATCGACCTGCGCCGGGAAATCTGCGAGACCTACATCACCGATCACGCCTACCGCTTTGTCGAGGCCGATTGCCCCGAGCGGGTGCGTGGCGATATCGACTACACCACCGCCGTGAAGGACCTGAACCGCGACAAGCAGCAGACCTTCGAACGGATGATCAATGAAGAAATGGCCGACGGCGAAGTGGGCGCATTCCTGGCCTGGGGCGACCCCGCACTGTACGACAGCACCATTCGTATCCTGCAGGCGATCCTCGCCAGCGGCAGCTGCGAATTCGAATTTGAAGTGATCCCCGGGATCACCAGCGTCCAGGCGTTGGCGGCGCAGCACAAAGTGCCGCTGAACCGCATCGGTCGCTCCATCGAAATCACCACCGGGCGCCGGTTGGCGGCGGGGCAGGCGAGTGATGCCGACACCCTGGTTGTCATGCTCGATGCCGAAGATTCCTACCGCACCGTGGCCGATCAGGACCTGGATATCTACTGGGGCGCCTACCTGGGCACACCGGATGAAATCCTGATCAGCGGCAAAGTGGCCGAGGTTGCCGAAGAGATTGAACGTGTGCGCAAGGCGGCGCGCCAGGCCAATGGCTGGATCATGGATACCTATTTGTTGCGCAAACCCTAGAGGTTGATGCTCATGCTCAAACTGATTGCCCTGACGGTAGCGCTGTTTACCGGCGCCGCACAGGCCGAAGACGTATTGCACACCGACCTGCCGCTGCCTTACCTGGAACAGACTCAAAGTGATGCCCGCAACGAGCCGCTGGTGATCTTCCTGCACGGTTATGGCAGTGACGAGGCCGACCTGTTCGGGCTCAAGGACCGCTTGCCGTCGACCTGGACCTACCTGTCTGCACGGGCACCGATGCCGGTGGAGGGCGGTGGTTATCGCTGGTTTCGCAAGAAGCCGGGCGATGGCGATTTTGATGGCGAGACCGCCGACCTGCAGAGCAGCGCCAAGCTGATCGAAGCCTTCGTCGCCCAGGCCACCACCAAGTACCACACCCAACCTGAGCGGGTGTTTCTGGTAGGGTTCAGCCAGGGTGCGATCATGTCGTATGAAGTCGGGTTAAGACATCCCGAAACCCTGCGCGGGATTGCGGCGTTGAGCGGCAGCCTGCTGCCGGTACTCAAGGCCGAACTCAAGCCGGATGCGCCACTGGGCAAGCTGGCAATTTTCATCGGTCACGGGACGCTGGACCAGGCGCTGCCGTACTACTCGGCAACGCGGGCCAACGAGGTATTGCAGGGGATTGGCCTCACCCCGGAATTCCACGGCTACCCGGGGATGATTCATACCGTCGGTGAGGCGGAGTTGCTGGACTTGAAGCAGTGGCTGGAAAAGAGCCTGCGTTGAATCCTGCGATGTGAACGCGATAAAAATGTGGGAGCGGGCTTGCTCGCGAAGACGGTGTTGCAGTCAGCACATGTATTAACTGACCCACCGCATTCGCGAGCAAGCCCGCTCCCACATTGGATTTTCACTGCCAGATAAAACCGGTTATTTACCGCCGATAATCTGCTTCACCAACAGTGCATGACCGGCTTCATCATCCGCCCGGGAAATGGCCTGCACCACCAATTGGTGGCTGCCGGAGCCCGTCAGGAAGGTGGAACTCAGTGTCTTGCCACCGCCCATGGTCGCGGTGCTGTCGACCTGGCGCAGGGCCAGGCCTTTCACGGTGAGTTTCTTCTCGGCGCCTTTCTTGAAGTCCGGCAGGGCGGCGCTTTGTTCCTTGACGAAATCCGCCACGGCACCGTCGAGGAACTGCGGGTCGTTGTCCTTGATCAGGCCGGCGACACTCGGTTTTTCGACGACGAAGATCACGCTTTTGGTGGCCTGGTCACTGTACATCGTGCCGCTGGCGCCTGCGGTGCCGTGCTCGGCATCACCGGCCGGCAGTGGGTCGGCCAGGTAGGACTTGGGCAGGTTGAAGCTGAACTTGCCATCCAGGGTGGAGATGGTCTGGGTGGCGGTCTTCTGCGCCGCTGGCTTGCTGGCGGCGAGGACTTGGCTGGCGCCGAGCCCGGCGGCCAGCGCGAGGGCCAAGAGGGCTGCGGTCTTGCTGAGGGTGGCCATGAAGCTCTCCAGGGATGAACGAAATTGCGCCGTATTCTGTCAGAAAACTCGCAAGATCGTTCATCTCCATCGCTACACCTTGTCGGACTCTTCCTCGATCCGGTCCATCTCAAACAGCCGTGCCAGTTCCGTCCGGGCTTCCTGGGCAGACTGCATCACCTTGGCCGCGTCGTCATACACGGCGTGTTGGGCCGCCAGCAATTGCAGGTCATGGTTTTTGAAGCGGCTGATGCGCGCGTCGGCCTGGGCCTGGGTCAAGCCAAGGCCCACCAGGGTGCGGCGGCTCATTTCCAGGCTGGAGTAAAACGTCTCGCGCACCGGTGACGCGTCGAGGTCCACCAGGCGGTGCACATGCTGGCGGTTACGGGCGCGGGCGATGATCTTCATGTGCGGGTAGAGGCTGCGTACCAGCGCGGCGGTCTTGATGTTGATCTCGGGGTCGTCCATGGCGATCACGAAAAACTCGGCCTGGTCGACTTTCGCTGCGTGAAGGATTTCCGGGCGCTGCGGGTCGCCGTAGAACACCGGCATGCCGCCGAAACTGCGGGTCAGTTCGATGGTTTCCACCGAGGTGTCGAGGGCAATGAACGAGATGTTCTGTGCCCGCAGGATCCGCGCCACGATCTGCCCCATGCGGCCCATCCCGGCGATCACCACCCGTGGCGCATCGCTTTCGATGGCACGGTATTCCTCGGGTACTTCCACCGGCTTGGCCTTGGGCTTGAACAGCTTCGGGCAGAGCAACAGCAGCAATGGCGTCACGGCCATGGACAGGGTGATGGTCAGCACCAGGATGTCGTAGAGGTTCGGCTCGAACAGGCCCTGGTCGCGGCCGATCTTGAACACCACGAATGCGAACTCACCACCGGCTGCCAGCACCACGCCCAGGCGCAGCGCGCTTTCAGGGTTCAGGCCGCCTGCCAGGCGACCCACGCAAAACAGCAGCGGCAACTTGATGGCGATCAGCAGCAGGGTCAGCCCCAGCACGATCACCGGCGCGCTGAACAGCAGGCTGATATTGGCGCCCATGCCCACGCTGATAAAAAACAGACCCAGCAGCAGGCCCTTGAACGGTTCGATCTGCGATTCCAGCTCATGCCGGTATTCGGAGTCTGCCAGCAGCAACCCGGCGAGGAAGGCGCCGAGGGCCATGGACACGCCCACCAATTCCATCAGCCATGCGGTGCCGATCACCACCAGCAACGCGGTGGCGGTGGAGACCTCCCGCAGGCCGGTCTTGGCGACGATGCGAAACACCGGCCGCAACAGATAGCGCCCGCCGATGATCACCACGGCGATGCTGCCCAGTACTTCCAGGCCGTGTCGCAGGCCCTGGGAGGTGGTGGCGGGATGATCGCTGCCCGCGAGCAGCGGCACCATGGCGATCAACGGGATGGCGGCGATGTCCTGGAACAACAGAATCGCAAAGGCCAGTCGCCCGTGGGGCTGGTTGAGTTCCTTGCGCTCGGCGAGGCTTTGCAGGCCAAACGCGGTGGAGGAGAGCGCCAGGCCAAGGCCCAGCACAATCGCGCTGTTCCATGATTGGCCAAACACGAACAGCGCGACCACGCCGATCACGGTGCCCGTCAGTAACACCTGTGCCAGGCCTACACCGAACACTGCCTTGCGCATCACCCATAGACGCTTCGGTGACAACTCCAGGCCAATGATGAACAGCAGCAATACCACCCCAAGTTCGGAAAACTGGCTGACGCTTTGCGGGTTGCCCACCAGGCCCAGCACCGATGGGCCGATGATCACTCCGGCCAGCAAGTAACCCAGCACGGCACCCAGTTGCAGGCGCTTGGCCAGGGGCACGGTCAGGACGGCAGCGAGCAGGAATACAACGGCCGCTTGTAACAGGTTGCCTTCATGGGGCATTGGGGACTCCGGGATCGTTTTGCTGAATCAACAGGTTTTACTGTAGGAGCGAGCTTGCTTTGCAGGTCCCAAGGCCTTCGCCTCCGGGTTCATTGGATGTCGTCCGGTTCTTTCGCGGCACTCTCCAAACTATTAATACCATTTATTTCAATGAGTTTTATGCACGTGGCGGTCGGGATCATCCGTGGTGCCGGCGCTATGGTCTTGTCTTCAGCCGCGCGAAAGGGTGGTTTTTTATGGGCTGAGCATTGTGCGGGAATAATCTACAAACACTTTTCCGGGACAAACGGAAGCCTGTACACGCCAGGAACTCCTACAATTATGCCCTTGAGTTTATATTCCATGGATGGAATATTTGCATGAGTTGGGACATTGAATACACGGACGAGTTTGGAATCTGGTGGGGCGGTCTGGATGCAAAGGAGCAATCCTCAGTATCGGTCAGTGTGGATTTACTGAGCCTTCTGGGGCCAGGCCTTGGCTTCCCCCCGCAGCAGCGATATCAAGGGCTCCAGGCATGGCTGCCTGCGAGAGTTGCGGGTGCAGCATGCCGGGCGGCCTTACCGCGTTCTGTATGCATTTGATCCGCGCCGGTGTGCCTTGTTGCTGATTGGCGGGGATAAAACCGGTCGAGGCCGTTGGTATGACGAATACGTCCCGCTGGCTGAGAAGTTGTATGACGAACATTTGGAAACACTGCTTAAAGAGGGCCGTCACCATGGCTAAAAAATTCAGTGAGCTGCAGGCTCGCATGACACCGCAAGCCCGGGCCGATGCAGAGCGCATCTTCCAGCAACACCTGAAAGAAATGCCCCTGCATGAACTGCGCAAGGCGCAACAGATGAGCCAGGATACGCTGGCCAAGGCGCTGAATATCAATCAGGCGGCAGTGTCCAAAATGGAGCGGCGTACCGACATGTATATCAGCACGCTGCGTAACTATATCCGCGCCATGGGAGGAGAACTGGAGATTGTCGCTACGTTTCCTGATGGCCAGGTAAAGATCGAGAACTTTGCCCACTGAGTCATCCGCTCCGTCAAAGCCCGGCCATGCGCCGGGTTTTCTGTTCGCTGAATGCCTGTCGTCATTGTGCAGCTTAATGGACAATACTCGCCATTCTCGCCCATCGGACATCAACGTGAACCAACTCCTCGCCATGCGTGCCTTCGTCCGTGTCGTCGAAACCGGCTCCTTCAGCCGCGCGTCCGACCAGTTGGCACTGCCGCGTTCCACCGTCAGTAAACTCATCACGGACCTGGAGAAGCACCTTGGCGTCAAGTTGATGCATCGCACCACCCGTGCGCTGGCGGCGACGCCGGAGGGGTTGGAGTACTACAGCCACGCGCTGTGCCTGGTGGCGGAACTCGATGAACTGGACAATGCCCTGCGCGGGCAGAAGCTCAAGCCCGGCGGCCACCTGAAAGTGGATGCGCCGGCGTCCTTTGCCAATTGCCTGCTGATCCCGGCGCTGGTGGATTTTCATCGTGAGTACCCTGAGATCACCATCGCCCTGGGCATCAGCGACCGCGCCGTGAATATCGTGGGGGAGGGTGTGGATTGCGTACTGCGCGCTGGCAAGCTCGATGACATGGCAATGATCGCCCGCAAGGTTGTCGACCTCGAGTACGTCACTTGTGCGGCCCCCGGCTACCTGGAGCGCATGGGTACGCCCGTGTCTCCCGAGGACCTCGAGAAGAACCACCTCAAGGCGGGGTATTTCTTTGCCGGGTCGGGTAAGCCGGAGCCGTTGATTTTCGAGAAGGGCGCGACTCGGTATGAGGTAGGCAACTGCGCGTTTTCCACCAACGAAGGCAACGGCCTCAAGGAAATGCTGCTCGCCGGCCTGGGCGTCGGGCAGCATTTCAAGACCATCGTTGACTACTACGTAGAGGCAGGCCAGTTAGTCCCGGTACTCGAAGACTGGACCCGGCCCGCCACGCCCTTGCACATCATCTATCCACCCAATCGCCATCAGAACGCCCGGCTGAAGGTGTTTATCGAATGGGTGATCGAGCGGTTCGGCGTCAGGCAATAATCGCTGTCACGCGGATTTCAATGCGCATTGCCGGCAGCCCCAGGGCTTCTACTCCCAGCTCAGTCCAGATGGGGGCGTGATTGGGCATGTAATGGCGGTACCACTTGACCATCTGCTCGTTCACCTCCGGCGGAAAACCTCCCACGTGGTAGGAATTGACGTGTACCACATGCTCCCAGCCGGCGCCGGCTGCCGCCAGGGTGCGTTCGAGGTTTTGAAAGGCCAGGGCGATCTCGTCGGTGAGGGATTCGGGAATCTGGAACTCGTCATCCCAGCCGCCCTGGCCCGAGGTTTCGACGCGGTTGCCGATTTTGACCGCCTGGGTGTAATGCAGGGTCTCGCGTGCAATGTCGCCGTAACCGGGTGTGATGAAAAACTCGGGCTTGCTCATGGTGTTCCTCGGTTTCAGTGGTTGACCCGACAAAGGTTAATGGACTGAATCTGCGAACAAAATCCGCGTTTTTTGTCATCACTGTGCAGCGATATGGATAGTCCGAGTATCAGTTTTTCACATTCCCGTAGCCCGCCCTTTGTTACTATCGCCCTCCGTCGTCGCCAGGAGTCACCGTCACATGCAACACCAGTGGGATGAAATGCACCGCACCCGCAAGCCCACGTTTGTGTTGTGTGGCGAGCCCCAGGGGGATGTGCTCAATCTCTACGTGCATGGTTATTCGGCGTTCTTCAACCAGCAACAACTGGGTAGTTTCTCCCGGCAACTGGCAACCATCGAAGGCTCCACCAACCTGATGCTGTTCTGGCCGGCAGGGCATTTCCTGGAAAACCTGTTTGCGCCGTTCAAGGATGTGATTACCTCGATGCTGGGTGGCGGTAGCCTGGGTGCCGCAACCATCGGGGTGGGCAAGGCGATTGCCTATTTCCTCGACCACTACAAAAGCGTCGAGGCGCGGGTGGATGAGGTCGCCAAAAGCCTGCTGCCCGAATTGGCCAACTACCTCCATGGCGAGTCGATCAAGGTGCGGCAGATCAACCTGATCGGCCACTCCCTGGGCGCGCGCATCCTGGTCAAGAGCCTGCTGGCCAGCCCTGAGGTGGCCCGTGAGTTGCCGCTGAACAACCTGCTGCTGATGGGCGGTGCGATTTGTACCTCCAGCCCCTGGGACCTGGTCTCGGCGCCGCTCAGCGGTCGGGTGATCAACTGCCACTCGAGCAAGGATTGGGCGCTGGCGCTCAAGCCGGACACCGAGCGCTGCATCGGTCGTTATGCGATCCCGCTGACACCGGCGCTCAAGGCCAAGGTCGCCAACGTGCACCTGGCCACGTTCGACCACGCCGCGTATTGGCCGCAACTGAAGACGGTGGTGCAGTACACCGACCTGCTGCAGGAACGCCGGGGCATGATCCGCGCCGATCAACGCAGCAGCGAAGTGCGCTTTGCGGAAGAGGATGTCGAGCTGTTCCCGCTGCTGGTGCAGGCGCGGCCGGAGGAGTTGCAGTTTTTCGCCGAGCTGATGGCGCAAAAGCGCAGTGCCTCTATCGACGCCACCGTGCGCGAGCCCTTGAAGCTGGCCATCGAGTTGCAGCGCATGGGCGGCGACACCTTTATGAACCTGGCCCGTGGTCATGGCGTGAGCTATCGCGAAATCGCCCAGGACGTGGCGCAGCGGGTGGGTATCAAGTTTGATCAACCGATCGAGAAAGTGGCCCTTGCTGATCTGGAACTGCAGGTTGCCGAGCGGCTGATCGAGCAATACAAGGACAAGCTCAGCCAGGCTGATCGCCAAGTGTTCGAGGCAGAGTTGAAGGCTGCGGCACAAAAGGAACAGGGTTTTTTCAATCGTTTCGATGTCGGGCGCTCAGCCACCACTGCCCTCAGCGGGACCGCGCTGGCCGGGTTGACCGGGTTTATCCTGCGCCGCGGCGCGGCCACGGCCATTCCGGTGGTGGGGCAGGCGCTCGCGGCGGCGATGCTGCTGGTGACCGGCGTGCGGGCGTTTTCCGGCCCCGCGTATTCCATCACCACCCTGGCGGTGCTGGTGATCGGGGTGATTCGCGAGCGCCTGGAGCGTGAAGCACTGAACCAGGAGATGGATCTGGTGGTCCAGGTGGTAGAGGCATTTGATCTGCCCCGGGAGACGGTGATGCATACCGTTGCGTCTGACTGATAAGCTGCGTTCACGTCTTGTGTGAAAGCCTGGTACCCCGCGTGAAATTCAGCCTGCCCAAAATCGCTACCGCCCCGTTCTGCCCGCCGGAAGTCGCCGGCTCCATCGTCGTTGATCCCCGTGCCTCGTTTTTCAAACGTGCGCTGATGTTTGCCGGCCCTGGCTTGCTGATATCCATCGGCTATATGGACCCGGGCAACTGGGCCACCGCCATCGAGGCCGGTTCGCGCTACGGCTACAACCTGTTGTTCGTGGTGCTGCTGGCGAGCCTGGCGGGGATGGCGGTGCAGTGCCTGTGCTCACGGCTGGGCATCGCCACCGGCAAGGACCTGGCGCAACTGAGCCGCGAGCGCTACAGCCGGCGCTCGTCGTTCGTGCAGTGGATCCTTGCGGAAATCTCGATCATCGCCACCGACCTCGCCGAAGTCCTCGGCTGCGCCCTGGCGTTTCACCTGTTGCTGGGCGTGTCACTGACCACCGGGATTGTCATCACTGCCTTCGATACCTTGCTGATCCTGGCCCTGCAAAATCGAGGCTTCCGCCGGCTGGAAGCGATCATGCTGGCACTGGTGGCGACCATCGGCGTGTGTTTCTTCATCGAGCTGGTGCTGATCAAGCCTTACTGGCCCGACGTGTTTCGTGGTTTCACCCCGTCGTTGTCCGCCATCAGTGATGCCGCACCGTTGTACCTGGCCATTGGCATACTGGGGGCCACGGTGATGCCCCATAACCTCTACCTGCACAGCTCCATTGTGCAAACCCGACTGTTCGGCAAGGACCTGGCCAGCCGCCAGGACGCGGTGAAACTGGCGCGTATCGATACCATCGGTTCCCTGTCCCTGGCACTGCTGGTCAACGCGGCAATCCTGATACTGGCCGCCGCCGCGTTCCACCAGACCGGCCACACTGATGTGGTGGAAATCCAGGACGCCTATCACTTGCTCGACCCGCTGGTGGGTGGCGTGTTCGCCAGCGTGCTGTTCGGTGTTGCGCTGTTGGCTTCGGGCCAGAGCTCCACGTTCACCGGCACCATTGCCGGGCAAGTGATCATGGAAGGCTACCTCAACCTGCGCATTCCCTGCTGGCAGCGACGCCTGATCACCCGTGGCCTGGCGCTGATCCCGGCGTTCCTCGGGGTGTGGCTGATGGGGGATGATGCCATCGGCAAGCTGCTGATCCTCAGCCAGGTGGTGTTGAGCCTGCAGTTGCCGTTTGCGTTGTTTCCGCTGATCCGCATGACGGGTGACAAGCGCCTGATGGGGCCGTTCGTCAACAGCTTGCCTACGCGGCTGCTGGCCTGGAGCTTGTTTGTGGTGATCAGCGGGGCGAATGCCTGGCTGATCGGGCAGTGGTTGTTTTGAGCGAAGTGAATTAAGTCAAAACGGCCAATGATGTGTATTTCGCCACCATCGGGTCGGCTGTCACTAACTTCATCGGCTCAATGATAGCCGTTGCAATGATGAGCCGATCAAACGGGTCCCTGTGATGGTGTTCAAGGTCCTTGACCGCGATGGCGTGCTCCGAGGTGATGGGCAATTCCACGTAGCCGCTTTCCAGGCAGTATTCGCGAATTTCGTCCAGGTTTACGTTGAGCTTCCCGAGCCCGACCTTTATCGCCAGCTCCCAGAATGTGGCGGCACTGACGTAAATTTCAGCCGCGTTCTCGATCAGCTTTCTGGCCTTCGCTGGCAGTTTTGGATCATCGCTCAGGGCCCAAAGCAGGATGTGGGTATCCAGCAGTATTCTCATGGGTGGTTTCCCTCAAACGCATCCAGCATGTCGTCTGGCAATGGCGCATCGAAGTCATCCGGCACCACCAGTTTGCCCTTCATTGCGCCGATTCGCCGGCCTGTCGGTTTCCCTACAGGAACAAGGCGAGCCATCGCCCGCCCATGCTTGGCTATGGTGATGATTTGGCCGGCGGCGGCATCATCGACCAGTTTTGATAAATTATTTTTTGCTTCACCCAACGGTACGGTAATCATTTGGTCTTCTCGAGGTTTTGGCCAAATATAGCCAAAATTTCGTAAGCAGGCAAAGATCAACCGACTGCTGGCGGAGGGTGATTTTTGCGGGGACGATTGCAGGTTTCCAAACGAGTAATGACTGGCATCCATGACGTCTCTCCTGAAGGAATTCCTCGAAGTCTGCCCGAGTGCAAGCGGTTTTTGACCCGTGTTGTGGAAAATCAGATCGGACTTACTTGAAGGGGGATGTTTCCCGACAGTGCGGGCCGAATAGTTTCCCACAGTTGCTCAACGGTCCCAGTAAGGCACTGCCCCAAAACACTCGACGAAGTAATCAATCACGGTCCGCACCTTCAACGACAGCCGCCGGCTACCCGGCCACAGCGCAGCAATCTGTTGCGGCTCCAGGGTCGTCGCCACTTCATAGTCGCTGAGCACCGCCTGCAGCGTGCCGGCGCGCAGGCCTTCACCGATCAACCATGACGGGAACACCACCAGCCCCAGGCCTTGTTCGGCAGCGTGGGTCAGGGTGTCGGCGTGGTTGCCGGTGATCGGGCCCTTGACGCTGTAGGACGTCCAGTCGCCCTGGTCGCGGCGGAAGAACCAGCGCTGCTGGCCGGTGACGCCCTTGTAGGCCAGGCACTGGTGGTTCACCAGTTCGTCCGGATGCCGGGGCGTACCGAAACGCTCCAGATAGCCGGGGCTGGCAGCGAGACGAAAGCGCTGGGGGGCGAAGATTCGCGCCTGCATGCCGGAATCGTTCAGCACACCGATGCGAAACAGCAGGTCTGTGCCGTCTTGCAACGGGTCGACGTAGGTGTCGGTTTGCTGGATATCCAGTTGCAGCTTCGGGTAACGCCGACACAGCTCCCCAAGCCACGGCGAGAGGTGGCGTTGGCCAAACACCATCGGCGCATTGATGCGCACCAGGCCGCTGGGTTCGCTTTCCTGTTCCTGCAACGCCTGGCCGGCGGCTTCCAGTTGCTCCAGCATCAATCGCGCATGCCGGCCCAGCAGGCGACCGGCTTCGGTAGGGCTGACCGCACGGGTATGGCGGTACAGCAACTGTTGGCCCAGGGCCTGCTCCATCAACTGCACCTGCCGGGAAATGGAGGAGGGCGCCAGGCCTTCGCGGCGTGCGACTTCGGAGAAGCTGCCGTAGTCCAATACCGCGACAAACAGGCGAAGCGCCTTGAAGCTCAGTTCGTTCAAACCCTGCATCATCACTCCATGCTGTGCGTATTGCGCAAAGGTGTTGTCGGCATGCTCCCATTTATCGCACAGCAGTGCCACCGGATAATACGCGCCATTGTTCCTCTCTCTAACGCGCAGGTGATGTATGCAGGCTTCTTCAGTGGCGGGTGTGGCTCAGGCCAAGCCCAAGACGTTTCTTCGGTTGTTGCTATTGCCGCTGGTGATCTTCGCCGGCATGGGCTTGTCGGTGGAGGCCGGCTTGCTGGGCCCGCTGGGTGTGCAGGTCGGCCACTTGTGGGCGACCTTGAGCATCTTCGGCGTCGGCTCGGCGATCCTGTTCCTGCTGTTGCTGTTCAGCGGCCCGCAAAAGGGTCCGGCGTTGACCGACCTGCCGCGCTGGCAATTGATCGGTGGCTTCCTGGGGCCGATGTACGTGGTGGTGCTGACCCTGGCGACCCCGCATATCGGGATCGCGATGACCATGATTGCGATCTTGTCGGGCCAGGTGGGCAAGAGCGTGCTGATCGACCACTTCGGCTGGTTTGGCACTGCCCGCAAGCGGGTCAACGTGGAGCGCTGGATTGCACTGGCGTTGATTGTGGTGGCACTTGTTCTGATTGCGCGAGGTTAAGGCGATGAACCTGTTTCTGTTGTTGGTATTGGTAGTGGCCGCCGGTGCGGTATTGAGTGTGCAGGCCGCCATCAATGGCCGCCTCGGGCAGGCGGTGGGCGTATTGCGCAGCAGCCTGCTGACCTTTGTCGTGGGCGCGATCAGTACCGGGTTGCTGATTCTGTTCTTTGAGCCCGCCCACGCGGTCAGCCTGCTGGACGTGCCGAAGTGGCAACTGACCGGGGCGTTGTTCGGGGTGGTGTACATGATGGTGATGGTCGGCGCGGTCCCGATTGTCGGCACGGCAGTGGCGACGGTGGCGGTGATTGTCGGGCAGTTGGGCATGGGCATGCTGATCGATAACTTCGGCTGGCTCGGCAACCCGGCGATCGAGCTGTCCGGCAGCCGCATCGTGGCGATGCTGTGCCTCGCGCTGGCCCTGGTGTTCATGTACCGCAGCAACGCTCGTCGGGCTGACTGACGGGCCTATGAACCTTGAATCGTTGCCTATAGTCATTGCTTGAGGTGTCGGCGTTCGCCGCATCTGGACGACCACGAAAAAGGAGTCTGACCATGCAAGAGAAAACATGTGCCTGCCCCCACTGCAACTGCCAGGTGGGGAAAAACGCGGTGATGAAGGATGGCAAGGGCTATTGCTGCCAAGGCTGCGCCGAGCATCATGCCCATGGCGAGCCTTGTGCTTCGGCGACAGGGTGCGAGTGTGCCAAGTCGGCGCACGGCTAACGCTGGCTGCCTCCTGTAGGAGCGAGCTTGCTCGCGAAACACCCGAGAGCGACGCGGAGCACCAGGTGCCCCGCGTCATCGTTAACGACCTTCGCGAGAAAGCTCGCTCCTACAGTTTCACGCGCTGGGGCGCGCATCCGAGCGGCGCCATTGCACGTTTTCGATGCCGAATTTCTCGGCCTGGGGCTGGCTCGTCTTCTTCACCTGCTCACGGGCAAAGCGCCCGATGCGGCCTACGCCGGCGTCGCAGCTCGCCCAATGCCAGGCTTCGGCGTTGTCGAGTTTTTCCAGGCGGATGATGAATGACTTGGGCTGGCCATGCAGCGTGTAGTCGATCACGAAAAGTTTTGCGTTAGTCATGGATCCGTAAACCCTCCTTGTGTCTTTAAGTGACCCTGCGCAGGTGGTAAAAATTCACTCGGATCATCCGGTTCACGTCTTATCATGGCGCTCCATACTTGAACGATGTGTCTTCCATGGCCCTTGCCGCGCCTCCCGACCTCAGTGATCACGCCGTCCCCGTGCAACCCTTGGCGCGCACCTATCCGCGCGGATTGTATGTCGAGCCCCATCAACACGATTGGGGCCAGTTGCTGTATGCCATGAGCGGCGTGATGTGGGTCGAGACACCCCAGGAAGCGCTGGTAGTACCGCCCCAGCGCGCGGTGTGGCTGCCGCCGGGTGTCGAGCATGGGATTCGCGTGGTGTCGGACTTGCAGATGCGCAACATCTACCTGCGCCCGGCGCTGGCAGCGACCCTGGACAGCCAGGTGCAAGTGATCGAGGTCGGCGGGCTGCTGCGCGAACTGATCGTGGCGCTGGTGGAGCAGGGCGACAAGGGGGACCAGGCCTATTACGAAGCCGTGGTCGGCCTGGCCCTGCTGGAACTGCAACGGGCCCGGCGCTCGCCGATCCGTATCGCCTTGCCCGTGGGCGCCGACCGACGCCTGACCAGCGCCTGCCAGGCGGTGATGGCGTCACCGTCCCTGGACATTCCCTTTGAACAGCACGCCGAAGCCGCCGGCGCCAGCGTACGCACCCTGGCCCGGCTGTTCCAGAACAGCCTGGGCATGGGCTTTGCCGAGTGGCGCCGCCAGGTGCAGTTGGCCACCGCCGTGGCCGAGTTGATCCAGGGCCAGTCGGTCAGCGCGATCGCCCGTTCCCTGGGTTATTCGCCGAGCAGTTTCAGCGACATGTTTCGCCGTGAACTGGGGATGGCGCCGTCGCAGTATCCCGTCTGAGGCTTGGCCGAAATCCTGAAGCACTTGGCCGATGCTTCGGTTTCAGGCCCCCTACACTGACCGCCTCAACCCTTGCTGCGGAGTGTTCCATGAATTACCTGATTTCCTTGGCCATCGGCCTGTTGGTCGGCGTGATTTACGGTGCCCTGGACTTTCGCTCGCCTGCGCCTCCCGCCATTGCCCTGGTGGGGCTGATGGGCATGTTGATGGGCGAGAAACTCTGGCCCATGGGCCGGCAGTTGGTCAGCACCTGGTTGTCCTGAACCCTTTGAACTTCGATGGATATTGGCCATGAAAGCACTGCAATTTTCCGCCACCGGCGATCTCGCCGCCCTTGCTTACGTTGATGTCGCCACGCCGGTGCCGGCGGCCGGTGAAGTCCTGGTGCAGATCAAGGCTGCCGGGCTGAACCCCAGCGACGTGAAGAACGTGCTCGGGCGTTTCCCCTACACCACGTTGCCACGCATTCCCGGCCGTGATTTTGCCGGGGTGGTGGTGGAAGGCCCGCAGGAACTGGTCGGCCAGGAGGTCTGGGGCACCGGTCGCGACCTGGGTTTTTTCGCCGACGGTTCCCACGCCCAGTACCTCACCGTGTCGGCCAAGGGCGTGGCGCACAAGCCCAGCCATCTGAGCTTTGCCCAGGCCGCCAGTCTCGGCGTACCGTACACCACGGCGTGGGATGCGCTTGAGCGCAGCGGTGTCGGCAAAGGCACTCGCTTATTGGTGATTGGTGCCAATGGAGCGGTAGGCAGCGCGGCGTTGGCCCTGGCGAAGATTCGTGGGGCCCAGGTGCTCGGGGCCGTGCGTCGGCCGGAACAGGTCGAGGCCTTGCGCGAGCAGGGTTTCGAGGGCTTGTTACTGGGCCAGCCGGAAGCGCTGGGAGGGCAGGTTAATGCGCTGTTCGGTACGGGCGCCGATGTGATCTTTGACACCACCGGCTTCTGGTTGCCGGCAGCGGTGGCGGCGCTGGCGCCTTTTGGCCGTATCGCGATCATCGCCGCGCCGGTGGACGGGCACGTGCAACTGCCGGCCCTGGCGTTGTATCGCAAGGGTGGTTCGGTGGTGGGGATCAATTCGCTGCTCTACAACTGCGAGCAATGCGCCGTGATGCTGGAGCAGTTCGGGCGGTTCTTCGATGAGGACTTGTTGCCGCTGCCGACCGGTTTGCGGGAAGTGTCGCTGGCCGACGGTGTGAAGTGCTTTGAGCAAGTGAACCAGGGCAGTGCCGACAAGATTATCTTCCTGCCCTGACCCGCTTATTGTGGGCGCGGGCTTGTGTGGGAGCGGGCTTGCCCGCGAATACGGTGTGTCAGCCAATACATTCGGCACTGATCCACCGCTTTCGCGAGCAAGCCCGCTCCCACATTTGATCTTTATTCAGGCTTCGGGAACGCCTTTTTCCCACGCCGACCAGTTCTTCAGAATTGCCTGCACCAGCGGATTACCGGTGCGATACAGGTTCTCCAGCGCCGGCACAAACCCGCCCTGGTCCGCATACTTCAGCAGGTTGTCCACTTCGCTGTAGCCCGGGTACGGCCGATCAAAGTCGGAACCGGCCCGCACCACCGCCAGGCGATTGATATCCACCAACCCTTCACGGCTGGCCCGCAGCAACGCTTCATAGGTGGAGTTGTCTTCCTGCTGGGTGGTGCAGTACACGCCTTTATTGTCCGTCAGCAATTTGGTCCAGACCTCGGCGCGCTCACTCAGGCGCGTCCCGGAGAACCAGGTATTGCCCGCCAGGGTGTCGCACTGGGTGACCTGCGGCGGCTGATTGGCCGGCGCGTACGGATAGTGTTTGCGCCAGGCCGTGGACTCCTTGCTTTCACTGAGCTCGACTTTTTGCGACAGCGCAAACGCCTTGGCTTGCAGCTTGGGATTGAGCTCGAACACTTCGGTCTTGTAGTCCAGCGGCGGCTTCTCGTTCGGCCCCTTGGTATTGATGCCGATATAGCCGGTCGGCCAGTCCTTCGGCGCGTCCCGTGAATCCAGTTCCCATTGGGTTCCGAACTCCACCAGGTAATGGGCCCACGCGGCGGTGCCGATGGTGCCATGGTGCGGGTTGATCCCGGCGATCCCGGCGATCAGGAAGTAGCTCTGGCGCAGGTCGAACTTGGGCGACAACGCCAGTGCCAGGGTCGAGGCGGCGGCGTTGGTCTGGCCCATGCCGGTCACCAGCAGGCACACGTCCTGGGTGTTGCAGCGAATCACCGGATACTCGGCCGACAAGCCCGGCACGCGCACTTCCTGCTTGAGCTCCAGACGGTCGATCCAGTTCTGCGCCTCGGGGGCAAACATGGTGATCAGCATCACCTTGGGCTTGATCGGGGCCGGTGTATCGGCCAGCACGACCTGCGGCAACAGCGCCCCGGCGGCCAGGCCGATGGCGATTGAAAGGCGGGTAAAGGTCTTCATCTACTGCTCCTTGTTCACACTCAGAATTGATAGCCCACACCGGCGTAGTAACCCCAGCCGTTGGAGCGGGCGCGGAAATTGCCGTCGCCAAAGTTCAGCTCGCTGCCGTCTTCCCAGTTGCCGCCGTTGTGGAAGTAACGGCCTACCAGGGTGAAACGCAGGTGAGTGAACGAATACAACAGCACGTTTGTTGCAACCAGGGAGTTGGCGGTGCGCGCGGGGTTGTCTTTGTGCAGATCCGAGCCGAAATCGTAGTTGGTGAAGCCGATATAGGTCAGCGACGCACCATTGTCGAAGCTGCCGATGGGCACGATGTATTTCATCTGCGCACGGTAGCCGTCCCATGAGTATTCGTTGCTGGCGCCGTAGTTTTCCCACTGGTAACGGCCATAGAAGTTGGCCGACAGGTTGACCCGCGAGTGGGTCTCGATGTCGGTGCCCAGGCCGCTGTACAAGGTGTTGGCACGGTTGTCCTTGTTGCTGCCGTGGTCGTAGATCCAGTCGAACGCCACATACCATTCCTTGAACGGGCCGATGGCCAGGCTGCGACCGGCCAGGTAGTCGATGGAGATGCGCGGTTCGTGCTCCATGAACACCGGCGAGCCGTGGTCCCACGCGCCTTTGTCATTGCTGTTGCCGATCCCGAAGATCTTCGGGATGTCGACGTAGCCATACAGTTCGAACGGGCCCTTGCGGCCGAAGTATTCGTACTCCAGGTACACGTCATCGGCGGGTTTGGGGCCGAAGCTGATGTCTTTGCTGCCGATCACCGTCAGGTCCTGGTTGAACCAGTCCGACAGGTACACGCCTTTTTTCGACGGGCTGGCTTCCGGGGCCAGGGCTTCGCCCTGTGCTGAGTCATCGGTGGGTTTTTCCTGCGCCAAAATGGGTCCGCTGAGTACTCCCGTAACGGCAGCCAGTAGCAGGGAAACAGCAAAAGGGGTAGCCGACGCGGATCGTCTGGAAGTGGGTTGCATTGAAAATCCCTGTTCGTACGCGGTTGGGGCCCGATTCTTCGGGTTGAGGTGAACCTGGTTGCCAAGTTCGTTCCGCAAACGTTTGCACAGGTTGTACCAATTTGTGTCAATTGCATGAAGGAATTGAGAAAAGTGGGAAATAGTCGGCCTTTTGGTCAGAAACGTAACGGACCGGGTAAAGGCGTGTGTGGCATCCTGCAGGACCTCGCACTGGGAGCCGCCCGATGTTCGATCACTATTTGAAACGCTGGAACCTGACACCCGAGGGTGACGCCATCATCACCCCCGGCAGCGACCTGCTGCCGGTGCGCTGGGACGGGCAGCCGGCGATGCTCAAGATCGCCCGCGAGCCCGAGGAAAAGCTCGGCGGCGAATTGATGACTTGGTGGGCCGGCAAGGGCGCCGCCCGCGTGTTTTTCCATGACGGCGATGCCGTGGTGATGGAGCGCGCAACCGGCCCGGGTTCGCTGATGCACATGGCCCTCAACGGCCAGGACGATGAAGCCAGCCGCATTGCCTGCGCCACCGTGGCGTTGTTGCATGCGCCGCGCCCGTCGCCACCGGCGGGCTTGCACTCATTGGAGCTCTGGTTCCGCTCCCTGTGGCTCGCCGCTGAGGGTAAAGGCGGGCGGATACGCGAGTGTGCCGCCACGGCGCGCAGCCTGCTGGCGTCACCTCAGGAACCGGTGGTGCTGCACGGTGATGTGCACCACGACAACATCCTCGATTTCGGCCCCCGGGGCTGGCTGGCGATTGATCCCAAGCGGGTGGCCGGCGAGCGTGGCTATGACTACGCGAATTTGATCTGCAATCCGGATTTGCCCACTTGCACCGATCCGGCGCGATTTACACGCCAGGTCGAGATCATCGCCGGGGCTGCGGGCCTGGAGCGCCAGCGCCTGTTGCAATGGGTGGTGGCGCACGCCGGTTTGTCGGCGGCGTGGTTTCTGGAGGATGACCAGCGACACCGCGCCGATGGGGAGCTGGAAGTGGCACGCCTGGCTCAATGCGCCTTGGTAAACGGCAGCGCCTGATCGCCATTGCGGTTAAACAGGTACATCGCGGTTTCCCGGCGATATTCGCTGGGCGTCTGGTTCATCTCGATGCGAAAGTGCCGGTTGAAGTTGGAGAGGTTGGCGTAACCCACTTCAAAGCAGATATCGGCGACTGACATCTCGCTTTGCAGCAACAGGCGGCAGGCGCGCTGCACCCGGAACTTGCGCATCAGGTCGATAAAGCCGTGACCGGTGACGCGCTTGAAAAAACGCGAGAAGCCCGGTTCGCTCATGTCCAGCCGTTGGGCGATCACCGACAGCCGCAGGTCGCCGGTCAATTCCGTCATCAGGTATTCGAAGGCCTTGTGGATACGCTCCGAGCTGCGGGCATCCAGGCTTGGCGTGTAGCAGGCACTGGCCAGGCAATGGGCTTCCCCGGAGGGTGCCTGCCCCAAGGTATGCAGTAACTGGATGAACAGAATCAGGCGCGCCAGGCCCTCGGCGGGGCCGATGGCCTCCAGCAGGTGCGCAGCCTTCAGGGCGGTTTCACCGGTGAATTCCAGGCCGCGCCGGGCCCGGTCAAACAGGCCTTGCAGGTCGCCCAGCTCAGGCAGCGTGGTGCGCAGGGCCAGCAATGCGGCGCCGTCGAACTGCAACACCACATCGCGCCCCGTCAGGTACTCGCCGGGGGTCAGGTCGCCGATCCAGTCGTGGGGCAGGTCGGGGCCGATCAGTGCGACATGGCCGGCGCCAAACGCACCGATATAGTCGCCCGCCACCAGCTTGCCGCTGCCGTGGCGGATCAGGTGGATTTCGAATTCGGGGTGATGGTTCCAGCGGGCCAGCTCGAACGGATAGTCATGTTCGTACCAGCGAAAGCCATGCTCGGGCTCGGCCAGAATCACTTCCAGCTCGGCGGGGCGCTGCTCGAAAAGGGCGGATCGGCTTGCAGGCATGGGCTTGGCCCTTCTGGGCTTTTTGGAATGGGACCAAAATACGCCCTTTGTCCAAGTAGCCGCTACCCCGGGTTTTGCCCGCCACTGATACTTTTTTGATCTTGGCGATGCGGTTAAAAAAGTATCAGCCGGGCATCCGCCAGTCGTTTGTCCGGCCTTGGGCAAGCTGCTGTAATCGGGCCGTCAACAACAAAAACAATATGTGGAAACCGCCATGCTCAAGATTCCGAAAGCGCTGTTCCTGCTCTCCGGCCTCACGCTCGCGATGGCCGCACATGCTGCCGAAACCGTGACCATCGCCACGGTCAACAACAGTGACATGATCCGCATGCAGCGCCTGTCCAAGGTGTTCGAACAGCAGCACCCCGAGGTGAAACTCAATTGGGTGGTGCTCGAAGAAAACGTCCTGCGCCAACGCCTCACCACCGACATCGCGACCCAGGGCGGCCAATTCGACGTACTGACCATCGGCACCTATGAAACCCCGCTGTGGGGTGCCAAACACTGGCTGGAGCCGATCACGCCACTTCCCGCCGATTACGACCTGGAAGACATCTTCCCCGCCGTGCGCCAGGGCCTGTCGGTGAACGACACCCTCTACGCCTTGCCGTTCTATGGCGAAAGTACCGTCACTTATTACCGCACCGACCTGTTCAAGCAGGCCGGCCTGGCGATGCCCGAGCATCCGACCTGGACCCAACTGGGCGAGTTCGCCGCCAAGCTCAACCAGCCCGCCAAGGACCAATACGGCATATGCCTGCGGGGCAAGGCCGGCTGGGGTGAAAACATCGCGTTGCTGAGCACCATGGCCAACGCCTTTGGTGCACGCTGGTTCGACGAACAATGGAAACCCGAGCTGACCAGTCCCGAGTGGACGGCGGCGGCGAACTTCTACGTCAACACCCTGAAAAACTATGGCCCGCCGGGCGTCTCCAGCAACGGTTTCAACGAAACCCTGGCGCTGTTCAACAGCGGCAAATGCGCGATCTGGGTCGACGCCAGCGTTGCCGGCTCGTTCACCACCGACAAAACCCAAAGCAAAGTCGCCGACAGCGTGGGTTTTGCCGCCGCACCCACCGAGGTCACCGACAAGGGTTCGTCGTGGCTGTACGCCTGGTCCCTGGCAATCCCGGCCACCTCCAAGCACAAGGACGCCGCCAGAGCCTTTATCACCTGGGCCACCTCCAAGGAATACATCCAGCTGGTAGCGGATAAGGACGGCATCACCAACGTACCGCCGGGCACGCGCCAGTCCACCTACAACGCGGCGTACCTGGCCGCAGCGCCGTTCGCCAAGGTGACCTTGCAGATGATGCAACACGCCGACCCCGCGCACCCGTCGGCCAAACCCGTGCCGTACGTGGGCATCCAATACGTGACGATCCCCGAGTTCCAGGCCATCGGCACCTCGGTGGGCAAGCTGTTTTCGGCAGCGCTCACCGGCGGCATGACGGTCGACAAGGCACTGGCCGAGGCGCAGTCCACCACCGAGCGTGAAATGAAACGCGCCGGCTACCCGAAATAATCACCTCAGGGACACTGCATTGATGAATCGACTGGAAGGTAAAAGTGCGCTGGTCACCGGCAGCGCGCGGGGCATTGGCCGGGCGTTTGCCCAGGCCTACATCAACGAAGGCGCGACCGTAGCCATCGCCGACATCAACCTGGAGCGGGCGCGGGCCACCGCCACGGAGCTGGGCCCGAAAGCCTACGCGGTGGCGATGGATGTCACCGACCAGGCGTCCATCGATGCCGCGATTGCCGCCGTGGTGGCGCAGGCCGGCAAGCTCGACATCCTGATCAACAACGCCGCCTTGTTCGACCTGGCGCCCATCACCGACATCACCCGCGAGAGCTTCGACCGGCTGTTCTCGATCAACGTCGCCGGTACGTTGTTCACCTTGCAGGCGGCGGCCCGGCAGATGATCAAGCAGGGGCATGGCGGCAAGATCATCAACATGGCCAGCCAGGCCGGGCGCCGGGGTGAGCCTCTGGTGGCGGTGTACTGCGCGACCAAGGCGGCGGTGATCAGCCTCACGCAATCGGCGGGGCTGAATCTGATCAAACAGGGCATCAACGTGAACGCCATCGCGCCGGGAGTGGTGGACGGCGAACATTGGGACGGGGTGGACGCGATGTTTGCCAAGCACGAAGGGCTGCCGCTGGGCGAGAAGAAAAAGCGCGTAGGAGCAGAGGTACCGTTTGGGCGGATGGGGACTGCCGAGGATTTGACCGGAATGGCGGTTTTCCTCGCGTCCAAAGAGGCCGACTACGTGGTTGCCCAGACCTACAACGTCGACGGCGGCAACTGGATGAATTGAGCGGGACGCAGCTCCTCGAACCATCGCAGATCAAAAACTGTGGGAGCGGGCTTGCTCGCGAAAGCGTTGTATCAGTCAATCTAGCCGGCGACTGACACTCCGCATTCGCGAGCAAGCCCGCTCCCACAGTTGATCTTCATTGTCCTGGGAAGGGGGCTTGGTCTTATTCGGCAAAGCTGCGATCAAAGAAGTACACCGCCCCAGGCTTCAGATTCTCCACTGTCGCCTGCGGCCGTCCGCCCTCGCCATGCTTCTTGTGCCCCGTCTCCCGCAAAAAACCGGCCTCGGTCAACTTCAGCAACCGCTGGCGAATACTGGTCTTCAGCACCGGCCGCGCCAATACCAGCGAAAAGATCGTAGTCGCCTCCGGCGCACTGAACTCATTGCCCAAAAACATCAATGGCAAGCTGCTGTACAGCGACTTGGAAAACAGCCTTTCCTGTACCGCTGCCACAATCGCGTTGTGATCGAAGGGCAGCTTGACCCCGCCAGTCGCCACGGCATCAACAGAGCACCACTTTTGATGCCCCCCCAGCTCCACCTCATCAGCCACGATCGCCAGGTAATAGGTCGACGACGACCAGCAGCGCGGATCGCGAAACGCATCGCCCACCGTCCCCACTTGCTCATACCAGGCCAGCGGCAACCCAACCTTGTCACTGGCCCGCAACCGCTCCACGGCATCCTGCAGGCTCAGATCTTGCACGCCGCCATTCACCACTACACCGGGCAAGGCCCAGTGCCCGGCGAAGGGCTCGGCGTCGCGCTGGTTGAGCAATATCTTCAGTTCCCCGGATGCACGGCAATAGAACAGCACGCACAAGTCCACGGTGTGCAGGTAGGCGCTAAGGGTTGGGGCGTGGTCTGGCATGTCGGGTCCTGTTGGCAGCGGTGGGGCACAGTCTAACGGATCAAACGGGTATGTCGTGTACTTGATCCAGGATAGATAACAAAATGTTTCTTGCCATGAAAGTACATGACGTGTACTTTTATATCCAGGCCACAGGAGAACACGACCATGACCGTCTCTAAGAACGCTATCGCCTCATTCGACGTTGACGCCCAGAAGAGCTTCACACCGCTGTGCCCCAACGAATTGCCGGTCGCTGGTGGTGACCAGATCGGCGCCGAGCTCAATTACATGGCCAGCCTCGCCGCGCGCCGTGTCGGCAGCAAGGACGCCCATACCCCGCACGCGCCCTGGGTGGTGCAACAGCACAGCGAGATGCTGCAACCCACCGGGCTGGTACATGCCGATGTCACCTGGGTCGCCCACTGTGTGCCCGGCACCGAAGGTTTCACCCTGTTGGACGAATTGCCCACGCCCTATGACTACGACTACTTCATCTGGAAGGGCGTCGAACCCGACCTGCATCCCTACGGCGCCTGCTATCACGACCTCCACGACAAACTCTCCACCGGCGTCATCGAATACCTCAATGCCCAAGGCATCCAGCGTGTGATTGTCGGTGGCCTGGCCCTGGACTACTGCGTCAAGACCACCGCCTTGCAACTGCTCAAGGCCGGTTTCGAGGTGATCCTGCACCTGCCGGCATGCCGTGGCATCAGCGAGGAGGGCGGTGTGCAGGCGGTCAGCCATCTGCAACAAGCGGGCATTGTAATTACCCGCAATCGGGAAGAACTGGCCGCGATGGCCGCGCGTTAAGGAGTACCTCATGGAAAGTGCATACGACTACGAAAACGCTGTGATCCAGGGCCTGCTGGACACCGACTACTACACCTTCACCATGATGCAGGCCGTGTTGCACCAGCACCCGAATGTCGATGTGGAATACCAGTTCATCGTCCGCTCCAGAGAGAAACTGGGGCACCTGATTCCCGAGCTGCGGGTGGAGCTGGAAAAACTCGCCGGCCTCAGCATGCGCGAAGGCGAGCTGCGCTTTCTGTTCAACCAGCGCCGTGAGTACTTGACCCCGGATTTCGAGCGCTTCCTGGGGCTGTTCCGCTTCAACCTGCGCTATATCCACGTCAGTGAAATCGACGGCCAACTGAACGTCCGCGTGGTCGGCCCGATGCTGCACTGCATCATGTTCGAACAGCCGGTATTGGCCCTGGTCAGCGAGCTGCGCAACCGCGACAAATACCCCGACGTCAGCCTCGAAGACGTCACCCGCAAGCTCTACCAGAAATTCGACTGGCTGGAGAAAAACCTCACCCGCGACGAACTGGCCGACCTGCGTGTCTCGGACTTCTCCACCCGCCGGCGGTTGTCGTTCAAGGCCCAGCGTGAAGTGGTCGACATCATGCGCCGCGACTTTCCCGGCCAGTTCATCGGCACCAGCAATGCGCACCTGGCCTACGAATTCGACCTGCCGCTGATCGGCACCATGGCCCACCAGTGGCTGATGGTGCACCAGCAACTGGGGCGGCTGCGGGAAAGCCAGAATGCGGCGCTGGAAAACTGGGTGCGCGAATACCGTGGGCGCTTGGGTATCGCCCTGACCGACTGCATCAGCACCGACTTTTTCCTCAAGGATTTCGACCTGTACTTTGCCAAGCTGTACGACGGTTTGCGCCAGGACTCCGGTGACCCGATCGTCTGGGCCGACAAGGTGTTGGCCCGCTACAAGGAGCTGGGCATCGACCCGATGACCAAGGACCTGATGTTCTCCGATGGCCTGAATTTCGAGAAATGCCTGCCGATCCTGCGGCACGTGCGGGGCAAGGCCAAGTTCGGCTTTGGCATGGGCACCAGCCTGGCCTGTGATGTCGACGGAGTGGAGCCGCTGAGCATCGTGATGAAACTGGTGCGGGTGCACGGCGAGCCGGTGGTGAAATTCTCCGATGACCCGATCAAGAACGTCTGCGAAGACGCCTCGTTCCTGCAGTATGCGGCGCAGGTGTTCAACGTCGGCAACGTCAATCCGCAACTGGGGGTGTGACATGGACACTCAGGCACGTATCGCACAAGAACTGAAGATCAACCGGCTGCTCGGCAAGGGGGGCGAGGGCGCTGAGCTGCAACGGCGCATCGACTTCATCAAGGGCACCTTGCGCCAGTCCGGCTGCCATGCGCTGGTGCTGGGCATCAGCGGCGGTGTCGACTCACTGACCGCCGGGCGCCTGTGCCAACTGGCAGTGGAACAACTGCGCAACGAAGGCTACGAGGCGCGGTTTATTGCCATGCGCCTGCCCTATAAAACCCAGGCGGACGAGCGCGACGCCCAGGCTTCCCTGGACTTTATCGCACCGGACCGGATCGAGACGCTGAACATCGCCGCCTGCGTCGACGGGCTGATGGGCAGCCTGTCTGCCGCGCAAGCCAGCGCCGAACGCATCGACTTTATCAAGGGCAACGTCAAGGCCCGGGCGCGGATGATGGCGCAGTACGCCGTGGCGAACCTGCACAACGGCCTGGTGGTGGGCACCGACCATGGCGCGGAGGCGCTGATGGGATTTTTTACCAAGTTCGGTGACGGCGCCTGCGACCTGGCGCCGCTCTCAGGGCTGACCAAGACCCAGGTGCGCCTGCTGGCCAGCGCCCTTGGCGGGCCACGGCAGTTGGTGGCCAAGGCACCGACCGCCGACCTGGAAGAACTGGCACCGGGCAAGCCGGATGAGTTGGCGTATGGCTGCAGCTATGACGAGATCGACCGCTACCTGATGGGCGAGGCAGTGAGTGAGCGGGTGAGGGCGATTGTCGAGAGCGCCTACCTCAAGACCGCCCACAAGCGAGCATTACCGGCTGTTCCCGACTAGGGTTTCCTGCTCCTTCCCGGCACTGTTGACGTTGACCGTACGCGCCACGCTCACGCGGTCACCGTCAAACCCGCATACCACCCGATCGCGAAACGCGGTTTGCGGGTAGATCCAGGTCATCTCCAGCGTCCTGGTATCCAGCCAGCGCGCGCCGGCAACGATCTGCGCATCCTTGAACTCATAACCGTGGTGCAACGCCCGGCCCGGCATGTTGGTGGTGCCGGCGATCCAGTGATCAATCCCCACCTCTAGGGCATGAGTCGCCTTGCTGTCGGTCAGTTGGAAGCGCAGTACATTGCCTTCGACGGCGAACGCCAATTGCTGCACATCCAGCCCGTTGGGCTCTACCTGATACACGCCCGTGAAATCTCTCGGCCCTGCACACGCTGAAAGCAACTCAGGCCGCTGTGCCATGCTCGCCAGACGTTGCTCCAACCGTGAATCCGCTTCGGGTTTGACCGTGCAATCATCGCCAAACGCCGCCGGAAAACGCCGCTCGACAAACGGAATCAGCTCCGCCGAATTCTTCATCCCGCCGATCACCACCAGCGTTGCACCGTACTCGCGGAATACCATCGCCATCTGCACAAACACCCCGACAGCGCTGAAGGCGTGTGCCGGTTTCATCATCCAGTGATAACCGTAGCGGCTGTCCGGCCCGCCTTGTGGTCGGGTGGCCGCTGCAACCCAGGCCGCCGGTAGAACCTGCTTGCCATCCCACACGCCGCCTTGTGCATGCAGCACACCCAGCTTGAGCATGGCCGAGGTCGGCGCCTTCAAGCCATTGCCGCCGGGATTCACGCCATCGGGGCCGATGTCCCAGCTTTCATTATGGATATCCAGCGGTACAAACAGCCGGGGCTTGAGGTACGCGTGCAAGGTTTGCCCGGTGACCTTATTGATCAGCGCCGAGAGCATGTAGCTGGCCGCACTCGTATAGACGTAGGTGGTGCCCGGTGCATAGGCCAGCGGGATTTTGAAGAACTCGGCAATCCAGCTGGTCTCGATCCCCCGCCACACTGAACCCGAGGTATTGGCGGCGTGGCCGGTGCGCATGGTCAGCAGGTGTTCTACGGTCATGTCCGCCAGGCGCGGGTCGGCATCCACCGGCACACACTCCGGAAAGAACGCCACCAGCCGGTCATCCAGTTTCAGCAAGCCTTCATCCACGGCCAGGCCAATGGCGCAGGCGGTGAAGCTCTTGGCCACCGAGTGCAATACCCGCGGCTCGTTGGGGTCCACCGGCCAGCTCCAGCCTTCGGCGACCACGTGGCCGTGGCGGTGCAGCATCAGGCCTTGCAGGTCGAGGCCGGCCGCTTTCACTTCATCGAGAAAGGCAATCAGGTGCTCGGGATCAACGCCGACGCTGCTGGCGCTGGCGCGGGACAAACCATCGTAGGACATGGGCATAAACAGGCTCGTAGGGGGAGGGAAATCAACGGCTGCGGTGCACCAGCCGCGAATAGGAAATCAGCATGCTGGTCAGTTCCTGGCTGACGCTGGTGAGCGGCGACGAACGGCGGCTGATCAGGCATACATCGCGGGTCGCCAGCGGTTCTTCGATGGCGATGGTGGTCAGGGCGCTGGAGAACAGCTTCATCCCCGGCAGCATGCGCGGTTCGATGGTCAGGTAATCGGTTTCCGAAACGATGTGCAGGGTTTCCAGCAACGAATCAGTGGTGATCGCAATCTTTGGCGGCGCCAGGCCCTGGGTACGGAACAGCTCAATCAAGCGGTTCTCCGCGCCGCCCACTACGCCGGCCGGGCGTACGCTGATCCACTGGCAGTCGGTGAGGGCTTGCACGGATTTTGCGTGGGCCTGCGGGTGGCCCTTGCGCGCAATGATGCCGGCGTTTGAGCTGTAGAGGCGGTCGATGGCCAGGTCGATATCGGCCACGTTGGGCGCCAGCGGGCACAAGACGAAATCCAGGCGGCCATCGCGAACTTTTTCCACCAGGCCCTTGGTGGTGCCGCTGGCCACGTGCACCTGCATGCGCGGGAAGCGCTGGGTGAAGTTGCTCAGTACCGGCAGCAGCAATTCGGCCAAGGGTTCGGAGGTGACGCCCAGGGCGATATGGCCTTCGGGCTCGCCTTTCCAGGGTTGCAGGTCGAGCAGGGCACGTTCGCAGTCGAGAGTGATGGAACGGGCACGGGCCAGGAACACCTCGCCGGCCGGGGTCAGGTTGATGCCTTGGTTGGAGCGTTGCAGCAGCACCACCCCGAGTTCCTTTTCGAGGGTCTGGATTGACTGGGTCAATGTGCTTTGGGCCACATCCAACTGACGTGCGGCCGAGCGGAAGCTGCCTTTTTCAACCACGGAGCAGAACGCGCGAAGATGGGTGAGGGTCATGACGGTGGGCTCGCTCAGTGCTGCATTTAAACCATTGAATGCCAGCCAGCTTATCTGATGACTATAGGTGAGCACAGATCGGTCTGGATGATCGCGATCATTATTTTTGATCAGGAAAACCCCATCTTTTCCAGCTCAAGGCCCTGATTTCTCGGTACGGTAACGCCAGGGCAACCCACGGACGGTTGATGATCGGATAAACCGAGCCCGATCACTCGGAGCGTTCTTCTCAAGTTGATTGGGTGGCGAATAAGATCGGTCCAGGAACATTCGCAAACCGTAATCAGCGACTAAAACAACAACAACTATTCAGGTGTTCGGCCGTGCCTCTTTTTGGGTCCTGCCAGCGTCCGAACCCAAGCGTAAGGATCATTCAAGGTGCATTTATCATGAACAAGACTTTATTCCTGGCTGGCGCCTTGTCCGCCGCGCTGGTGGGCACTGCCCACGCCGAGAATCTATTGAAAGTCGCGTTGAACGCCGACATTCGCAGCACCGAGCCAGGCGTCAACCGTGACACCAATTCCGACGCCGTCATCTTGCACATTACCGAAGGACTGGTGGCCTTCCGTGAAGATGCCACCGTCGGCCCGCTGCTGGCCAAGGACGTGCAGGTGTCCGACGACGGCCTGCGCTACACCTTCCACCTGCGCAACGGGGTCAAGTTCCAGAACGGTGCGCCACTGACCTCCGCCGATGTGCTGTGGACCTGGAAACACTACCTCGACCCGAAAACCCAATGGCGCTGCGCCCCTGAATTCGACGGCCATGGCGGCGCGAAAATCGTCGACATGAGCGCCCCGGACCCACTCACCGTGGTGTTTACCCTGGACAAGCCCAACGGCCTGTTCCTCACCAGCACCGCGCTGCCGGAGTGCGGTGGCAGCGGCATCCTGCACCCCGACTCGGTGGTCGACGGCCAGTGGAAAGCCCCCATCGGCACCGGCCCGTTCCGCCTGGGCGAGTGGAAGCCCGGCCAATACATCGACCTGCTGCGCAACGCCAACTACACCCCGCGCGACGAGAAAGAGCCGGATGGCTACACCGGCAATAAAACCACGACCCTCGACCGCGTGCGCCTGCTGGTGATCCCGGACCCGGCGGCGGCCAAGGCGGCCTTGCTGTCGAAGAACGTCGACCTGCTGATTGACGTCACGCCGCTGGACGCCACCGAACTGGCTGCCAACCCCGGCATCAAGGTCACCTCCAGCGGCACCATGTCAGTCAACGCGTTGCTGTTCCAGACCCGCGACCCCTTGCTCAAAGATGTGCGCCTGCGCCAGGCCATCGCCCATTCGCTGGACTCCGCACAAATCGTCGCCGCCCTGACCGGTGGCCGTTCCCAGGCCAACAATTCGATGGTCGCCAGTGGCAGCCACTACCACCAGGCAATCGAGAACCAGGGCTTCGATTTCGACCCGGCCAAGACCGCCCAACTGCTGCGGGAAGCTGGCTATAAAGGCCAGCCAATCAAACTGATCGTCAACAAGCGCTACGCCGCGATCTTCGACATGGGCGTGTTCGTGCAAGCCATGGCCAAGGCCAGCGGCATCAACCTGGAACTGGAAACCCTGGAGTGGGGCACCCAGCTGGAGCGCTACCAGACCGGCAACTACCAGATGATGGCGTTCCCGTATTCCGAACGCCTTGACCCGGCCCTGAGTTTCGACTCGATGACCGGCGACAAGGACAAGGAAGCGCGCAAGGTCTGGGACAACCCCCAGGCCCAGGAATGGCTGCGTGAAGCCCAGCGCGAAGGCGATATCAGCAAGCGCCAGGCGCTGTTCGACCAACTGCATCAGCAGATGCTCAAGGACGTGCCGATGATCCCGATGTACAACGGCAACGCCATCGCCGCCAGCCGTGATTACGTCAAAGGCCTGCGCACCTGGCCGGTGTCCAAGCCGCGCCTGTGGACCGTCAGCGTTCCTGCGACCGGGAGTAACTGAGGATGTTGCGTTTCATCTTTCAACGGCTGGCGATGTCGATCCCGACCTTGCTGCTGATCTCGCTGATGGTGTTCGCGATCATCCGCCTGGTGCCCGGTGATCCGGCGCTGCTGATGCTCGGCGACATGGCCGATGCCCACAGCCTGGAGGTCGCCCGTGCGTCCCTGGGCCTGGACCAGCCGCTGCCGCTGCAGTTTGTGATCTGGCTCAAGGCGGTGCTCAGCGGCGACCTCGGGCATTCCATCACCACCAATGAAGCGGTGTTGCCGCTGATCCTTGACCGCTTCCAGGTGAGTGCCGGGATCGTGCTGGTCTCGGTGTTGCTCGCGGCGTTGATTGCGGTACCGGCGGGCTTGCTCTCGGCGTGGAAACAGAACAGTTCCCTGGACTTTGGCGTGGTCTCCACCGCGACCCTGTTGCTGTCGATCCCGAGTTTCTGGCTGGGCCTGCTGTTGCTCTACGCGTTCGGCATCAAGCTCGGCTGGCTGCCGGTGGTGGGTTACGTGTCATTCGGCCAATCGCCGTGGCAGGCCTTGAGTTTTATCGTGCTGCCGATTGTCACGCTGACGTTGGTGGAACTCGGCGCGATCACCCGCATGGCCCGGGCCAGTGCAATTGAAGTGCTGCGCCTGGAATACATCACCCATGCCCGCGCCAAGGGTTTGTCGGAGCGGGCGGTGTTGTGGCGCCATGCGCTGCGCAACTCGTTTGCACCGACCCTGACCCTGATCGGCCTGATCCTCGGCAACCTGCTCAGCGGCATCGCGGTGCTCGAAACCGTGTTCACCCTGCCAGGTATCGGCCGGCTGATGGTCGACGCCATCTACGCCCGGGACTACCCCGTGCTGCAAGGCTGCCTGCTGCTGGTGACCTTTGTTTATGTGCTGGTCAACCTGTTGGTGGACCTGCTGTACCCGCTCTTCGACCCCAGGGTTAAGTTATGAATAAGCCTCTACCTGTCGCACCCGAGGTGCTGTTGCCGGCACCGGCGCGTGCCCCCAGGGCCTGGCGTGTGCCGCCGCTGAACGCGCTGATCGGTGCGCTGCTGCTGGCCTTGTTGTTGATCATGGCCTTGCTGGGCCTGGTCTGGACGCCCCATGACCCGTTGGCCTTGAACCTGCTGGCGCGCTTGCAGGCGCCCACCGCCGCGCACTGGCTGGGCACTGACGAGTACGGTCGCGACGTGCTGAGCCGCCTGATGATCGGCGCGCACACCAGCCTGTGGGTGAGTGTGTTGACGGTGACGCTGGCGATCACCGCCGGCACGGTACTGGGCCTGCTGGCCGGGTTCCTGCGGGGCTGGGTCGACCGGGGCTTGATGATGGTCAACGATGCGTTGCTGGCGTTTCCCGGGATCCTGCTGGCCCTGGGCTTGATGGCGATCATCGGCCCGAGCCTGTACGGCATCGTGTTTGCCTTGAGCCTGGCCTACACACCGTCGGTGGTGCGGGTGGTGCGCGGCACGGTGTTGTCGTTGCGCGAGAAAGAGTTTGTCGAAGCCTCGCGGGTGATCGGTAACTCCGAGCTGTACACCATGCTGCGGCACATCGCGCCGAACTGCGTGGCGCCGGTGTGCGTGCTGGCCACCAGTATGTTCGGCTGGGCGATTCTGGCGGAAAGCTCCCTGAGTTTCCTCGGCCTGGGCGTCCCGCCGCCGGCCGCCACCTGGGGCAACATGCTCGCCGCCAGCCGGCCGTATATCGCCACGGCCAGCTGGCTGGGGCTGTTTCCCGGTGTCTGCATCGCCATGGCGTTGCTGGCGTTCAACCTGTGTGGCGATGCCTTGCGCGATCGTCTCGACCCGCGGATGAGTAAATGACCATGACTGACATCCTTCTGGCAGTCGACAAGCTGAAAATCCGCGTGGGGGCCAACGGCCCGCTGGCGGTCAACGACCTGAGCTTCACCATCGCCCCCGGCGAAATCGTGGCGCTGGTGGGCGAGTCCGGCAGCGGCAAAACCATGGCCGCCCGCGCCGCCATCGGCCTGTTGCCACCGCCGCTTGCACAATGCAGCGGCCAGGTGCGTTTCCAGGGCCATGACCTGGGCAGCCTTGCGCCGGAGCAATTGCGCCAGTTGCGTGGGGCGAAGATCGGCATGGTGTTCCAGGAACCCATGGTGTCCCTCAACCCGTCCATGAGCATCGGCGAGCAAATGGCCGAGGGCCTGCGCCTGCACACCAGGCTGAGCGATGCGCAGATCCGCGAGCGCAGCCTGGAGATGCTCGGGCATATCGGCATCAAGGACGCCGAGCGTTGCCTGGCGGCGTTTCCCCACGAGTTCTCCGGCGGCATGCGCCAGCGCATCATGCTCGCCTCGGTGATGCTACTGCGCCCGGCCTTGCTGATTGCCGACGAGCCCACCACGGCCCTGGATTGCCTGGCGCAACTGGACGTGTTGAAACTGATGCTCGACCTTACGCGCGAGCAGGGCACGGCGATCCTGTTTATCAGCCACGACCTGTCGCTGGTGGCGCGCTACGCCGACAAAGTGGTGGTGATGCGCGAAGGCCGCGCGGTGGAGCAGGGCACCATCGAGCAGATCCTGCTGGCGCCCAAGGCCGAGTACACCCGGCAACTGCTCGAGGCCCTGCCGCGGCGCGGCACCCTGGCAGCCTTGCCCAAGGCGGACCGGCCGTTGCTGACGGTCAAGGACGTGTGCATCGAGCACCCGGGGCCGCGCAGCCTGTGGGGCCGCAGCCAGTTCAAGCGGGTGGTGCATTCGGCCAACCTGTCCATCGCCCCGGGGGAAACCCTGGCGCTGGTGGGCGGCAGCGGCTCGGGCAAGACCACCCTCGGCCGGGCGATTGTCGGCCTGAACAGCCCGTGTTCCGGTGCCATCGAGTTTGAGGGCGTGGACATTCTCAAGGCTGGCAACCGTGACCATCGCCTGCAATGCCAGATGATTTTCCAGGACCCGTATTCGTCCCTCGACCCGCGCATGAAGATTGGCGACATCCTCGCCGAACCCCTGCGCCATGTGCCCGGCATGACGCCCGCGCAGCGTCGTGAGCGGGTGGCGAAAACCCTGGTGGACATCGGCCTGGCGGAACAGTTTGTCGACCGCTTCCCGCACCAGTTGTCCGGTGGCCAGCGTCAACGGGTGGCCATTGGCCGGGCGCTGGTGCGGCACCCGCGACTGGTGATTGCCGATGAGCCGATCTCGGCGTTGGACATGACCATCCAGAAGCAGATCCTCGAGCTGTTCGAGCGCCTGCAGGCGCAGTACGGCTTTGCCTGCCTGTTCATCTCCCACGACCTGGCGGCGGTGGAACGCATCGCCCACCGGGTGGCGGTGATGAGCGAGGGCAGGGTGGTGGAAATGGGTGCCCGCGACGAGATCTTCGACCGCCCGCAGCACCCCTACACCCGCAAGCTGCTGGCCGCCGCCAGCCCCTTGGAGAAACTTGAAAACGGTGGCTACCGCATCCGCCAGGGCCCCGTACCGCTAGCGCTGTAACCCAGGACTGACGTCACCCGCCGCGCAAATCGCCGATTTGCGCGAACGGCGAAGCCATGCCCGAAGAACAATAAAAACACCAACCCCCACCCCACTGCCAGGAGCTAAAAAAATGAAAAAATCCCTGACTCAACTCATCACCGGCGTCGGCGTTGTCAGCAGCGGGCTGGTCCCGTCACTGGCCCATGCAGACTTCATCAAGGACAGCAGCGGTACGCTGGACTTGAAGAACTACTACTTCAACCGTGACTACCGCGAGGCCGCTTCCCAGTCGATGCGCGCCGAGTGGGCCCAAGGTTTTATCCTCGGTATCAAGTCCGGTTTCACCGAAGGCACCGTGGGCTTCGGCCTGGACCTGACCGGCATGCTGGGGGTGAAACTCGACTCCAGCCCGGGGCTGTCCGGCACCGGTTTGCTGCAGCGTGACAGCGACAAGAATGTCTCCGACGAGTACTCCAAGCTTGGGGTGACCGCCAAGGCCCGCTTCGCCCAAAGCGAGCTGCGTGTGGGCTACCTGGTGCCGGACCTTCCGATCCTGCAGCCCAACACCAGCCGTCTGTTTCCGCAGTCCTTCAGCGGCACCCAGCTGGTGTCCAACGACATCAGCAACCTGAAAATCACCCTCGGGCAGATCGACCAGGCCAAGGACCGTGACTCCACCAACTACGAAGACATGAAGCTGACCACGGTGAGCAAGGTCTACAAGAGCACCGCCCTGAGCGACCAGTTCCGCTTTGCCGGTGGCGACTACTCGCTGACCCCAAACACCTTGCTCAGCTACCACTTCGCGGCGCTGGACAGCATCTACCAGCAGCAATACGTGGGCTTCAAGAACAACTTCGGCCTGGGGCCGGGCACGCTGAAAACCGACGTGCGCTACTTCAAGTCGGACAAGGACGGCGCGGGCCTGGCGGGCAAGGTCGACAACAGCGCCTTGAGCAGCCGCCTGACCTACCAGTACGGCGGGCACAGCATCGGCGGCGGCTTCCAGCAGCAATACGGCACCACGCCGTTTACCTACCTGGACGGCTCCATCACCTACCTGTTCACCGAGTACCAGTTCAGCAACTTCACCCAAACCAGGGAGCGAGCCTGGCACGCCCGCTACGACTACAACTTCGCCGATCTCGGCTTGCCCGGCCTGTTGTTTGGGATCAAGTACGCCAAGGGTGATTCGGCTGAAGTGCTCGGCTTCAACCGCGAAGGCCGCGAGTGGGAGCGCGACCTGGACCTGGGCTACGTGGTGCAGAACGGGCCCTTCAAGGGCGTGTCGATGCGCTGGCGCAATGCGCTGAGCAAAGGCAACTACTTCAACGACGTTAACGAGAACCGCGTGATGCTGGGTTACACCCTGGCGCTCTGGTAACCACCCACTGTGGGAGCGGGCTTGCCCGCGATGGCGGTGGGTCAGTCACGGAATAGGCTGGCTGACCCACCGCCATCGCAGGCAAGCCAGCTCCCACACTGATCGGATTACCAGATCAAGATAGTGTGGGCCGCCCTTACAGACGATCACGCCGGCTCGTTAATATTTCTTCAGCGTTCATCACTCGAATATCGAGATTTCCGGTTTATGAAACTTAAATCACACCCCTTGCTGCAAGCGACACAAGGCACCCACAGGCACGTGGACAGTGAGCATTACGGTGCAATGGGTGCAAGTCGAAAAATCTATATCCAGGCGGCGCTGCATGCCGACGAAACCCCGGCGCTGCTGGTGGCCGCGCACCTGCGCCGGCAATTGGTAGAACTGGAAAATGCCAACCGGCTGAATGCGCAAATCGTGCTGGTGGCCGTGGCCAACCCCACCGGGCTGAGCCAATACATCATGGGCGCGCCCAGCGGGCGTTTCGAACTGGGCAGCGGGCGTAATTACAACCGGGGCTTTCCGGTGCCGTACCAGGCAATCGCCGACAGGATCGAGCACCTGCTGGGCCAGGACATCGACGCCAACCGCCAACTGATCCGCCAGGCCTGGGGCGAATGTCTGCTGGACGCGGCGCCGCTGGACGAATTCCAGTCGCTGCAACGCACCCTGATGCTGCTGGCCCACGATGCCGACATCGTGCTGGACCTGCACTGCTCCCGCGAAGCGGCGATGCATGTGTACACCGGCGAGGCAGTGTGGGCGACCGTGGAGCCGCTGGCGCGCTACATCGGCTCTGAAGCCTCGTTGCTGGCCACCGATTCCCAGGCCAACTCGTTCGATGAGGCGCTGTACCTGCTGTGGGTCAACCTGCGTGAGCGGTTTGGCGATCGGTTTCCGATTCCGGACAGCAGCGTGGCGGTGACCGTCGAGCATCGTGGCCAGCGGGATGTGTCCTATGAACTGGCAGAACATGACGCCACGGCGATCATTGATTACCTGACCCACCTGGGCGCGGTTGAAGGCGCGCCACGGCCTTTGCCAGCCCTGCGTAACCCGGCGACGCCGTTGGCCGGCAGCGAACAGTTTTATGCGCCGTGCGCCGGGGTGCTGGTACACCGGGCGGCGGTGGGCAGTCGCATCGAGGCCGGGCAGGCGTTGTTCGATATCGTTGATCCCCACAGTGGGCAGGCCACCACGGTTTGCAGCCACAACACCGGCGTGTTGTACATGCGCCGTGACGTGCGCTTTGTGAAGCCGGGGGATCCGCTGGGCCGGGTGTCCGGTGCCACGCCGATTCGCAGCGGCAAGCTACTCAGCGCCTGATTTGCCAGCTATGGAATACGGTCAAAATGTGGGAGCGGGCTTGCTCGCGAATGCGGAGGGTCAGTCGCCGGAGATGTTGGCTGACCCTCCGCATTCGCGAGCAAGCCCGCTCCCACATTGGGTCTTTGTTGTTCATTCATTATTTATTCGGCAGGACATCCCCACCATGCACCCCAACCCGGCAATCACCCTCGAAAACCAATTCTGCGCCCACAACTATTCCCCCTTGCCGGTGGTGATCGTCAAGGGCGAGGGCGTCTGGGCCATTGGCGATGATGACAAGCGCTACCTGGACATGATGTCGGCCTATTCCGCCGTCAGCCACGGCCATGTCCACCCGCGCATCCGCGCCGCCGCCGTGGCGCAGATCGACAAGATCAGCGTGGTGTCCCGGGCGTTCTACAGCGAACCCTTGGGCAACTTCCTCAAGACCTTGTGCCGCATCACGGGCTTCGACTCGGCCCTGCCGATGAACAGTGGCGCCGAAGCTGTGGAAACCGCGATCAAGGCGGCGCGACGCTGGGGCTACCGGATCAAGGGCATCCCGGCCAATCAGGCCAACATCGTGGTGGCCGACAACAATTTCCACGGCCGCACCTCGACCATCGTCGGCTTCTCGTCGGAGGCGGACTACAAGGCCGACTTCGGCCCATTCTGCAACGGTTTCACCGAGGCGCGCTTCGGTGACATCGAGAGTTTCCGCCAGGCCATTACCGCCGACACCTGCGCGGTGCTGATCGAGCCGATCCAGGGCGAGGCCGGCATTCGCGTGCCGGCCGCAGGTTTCCTGCGGGAACTGCGCCAGCTGTGCGACCAGACCAACACCTTGCTGATCCTCGATGAGATCCAGTCCGGCCTGGGCCGTACCGGCAAGTGGTTTGCCTTCCAGCACGAAGGCATTCGCCCCGATGCATTGATCCTCGGCAAAGCCCTGGGCGGCGGGATCATGCCGGTGTCGGCGTTCGTCGCTGATCATTCGATCATGGACCTGTTCGACGCCGGCAGCCACGGCTCGACCTTCGGCGGCAACCCGTTGGCGGCGGCCATTGGCCTGGAAGCGTTGAAGGTGCTGGAAGAGGAGGGCTTGATCGATAACAGCGCGCAACTGGGCCACTACCTGGTGGAGCGCCTGAAGGCCATGCACTCGCCGGCCATCCGCGAGATTCGCGGGCGTGGCTTGTGGGTCGGCGTGGAACTGGACCGCGATGCGCGGCCCATCTGCGAAGCGCTGCTGGCCGAAGGGCTGCTGACCAAGGAAACCCACGAAAACGTACTGCGCATCGCACCGCCGTTGTCCATTACCCGCGAAGAACTGGACTGGGGCCTTGAGCGTATCGAGCGGGTATTCAAACAGCTATGAGTGAGTATCTCAGTCACCTCGACATCGACGGCCAGCGCTTTGCCTGGATCGACCTGCACCAGTTGCTGACCCCGGCGCAACTGCAGCGCCTGCCGTATTCCGTGCGCATTCTCCTGGAAAACATTGCCCGCTGCGCCCCGGCTTCATTGCCACAGGTAGTGGCGCGGGCCATCGGCGAAGGGCCGGATTGCGAGGTGCCGTTCCAGCCCAACCGGCTGATGTTCCACGACACCACGTGCCTGCCGGCCCTGGCGGATTTCGCCGGCATGCGCGATGTGGTGGCCGAGCTGGGCGGTGATCCCCGGGCGGTGAACCCCTCGATCCCGGCGGTGCTGACCATCGACCATTCGGTGATCGTCGAGCACTACGCCGAGGCGGGCGCGGTGGATGCCAACCTGGACATCGATTTTCGCCGCAACAGCGAGCGCTACCGTTTTATCAAGTGGGCCCAGGCCAGCCTGGATAACTTCAAGGTGATCCCGCCGGGCACCGGGATCATCCACCAGATGAACATGGAGTCCATCGCCCAGGTGGTGTGGGAAAGCGCGCCGCGCAACGGCCACGTGCTGTTGCACCCCGACTGCATGGTCGCCACCGACAGCCACACGCCGATGATCAATGCCATCGGCGTGCTGGGCTGGGGCGTTGGCGGGCTGGAAGGGCAGGCGGCGATGCTCGGCGAACCGGTGCCAATTCCTTATCCGCAGGTGGTGGGCATTCGCGTCACCAATGCGTTGCGCGACGGCGTGACGGCCACTGACCTGGCACTGACGGTGACTGAACTGCTGCGCCGGCGCAGCATGGTCGGCAAGTTTGTCGAGTTCACCGGACCGGGCCTGGCGTCCCTGAGTTGGGCGGCGCGGGGCACCGTGGCGAACATGGCGCCGGAATACGGGGCCACCGTGGTGTTTTTCCCGTTTGATGACGAGACGCTGGCGTACCTGACCCTGAGTGCGCGCCCGCAGGCCTTGATCAACAAGGTCTCGGCCTACATGTCGGCGCAATCTCTGTGGCGCCGGGACGACGATCCCGAGCCGGTGTTCGATGAGTTGATCGAGCTGGATCTGGCGCAGGTTGAACCGAGTGTCGCCGGCCCGCATCAGCCCCATCAGCGCCAGTCCCTGGCCCAGGCCGGGGCGTCGTTTCATCAGCATGTATGCGCGCAAAAGCAGGATTTCTTCGAGCCGTCATTCCAGGTGCCGATCACCCATGGCGCGGTGGTGATGTCGGCCATCACCAGTTGCACCAACACCGCCAACCCGGCGCAGATGATCCAGGCCGGGCTCTTCGCCCGCAACGCCCGCGCCCGTGGGCTGACGCGCAAACCGTGGGTCAAGACGTCGCTGTCGCCAGGCTCACGGGTGGTGGCCGATTACCTGGAAGCCGCCGGCTTGCTGGAGGATTTCGCCGCGCTGGGTTTCGACCTGGCGGGCTTTGGCTGCATGACCTGCATCGGTAATTCCGGCAGCCTCGAACGCCATGTCGAGACGTTCGCCGAGCAGGGCTTGAAAGGCGTGGTGGTGCTCTCGGGCAACCGCAATTTCGAAGGCCGGGTCAACCCGAAAGTCCCTGCCGGCTACCTTGCTTCGCCCGCGTTGTGCGTGGCCTATGCGATTGCCGGCAGCATCGACACCGACCTGTCGGCCCAGCCGCTGGCGATGGATGCCCACGGCCAGCCGGTGTTCCTGCATGAGTTGATGCCCAGCGAAGCCGAGGTGGCCGCGCAAGTGGCGGCGGTGGTGCGCCCGGCGCTGTTTCACCAGCGCCAGGCACTGCTGTGGCAAGGCACTCACCATTGGCAGGCGCTGGAAGCCGACGCCAGCGTGCAGTTTGCCTGGCACCCGGCCTCCACTTACCTGCGCCGCCCGCAGTACCTTGCCGGGGTAACGCCGGTGCCGGCCGCGTCCTTGGCCATCAGCAACGCCCGGGCTTTGGTGGTGCTGGGGGATAACGTCACCACCGACCATATCTCCCCGGCTGGCACGATTCCGGCCGACAGCCTGGCCGGGCACTGGCTGCGGGAGCGCGGTGAAGCGCTGGCGGACCTCAACCAGTATTCGACCCGGCGCAGCAACCACGAAGTGATGGTGCGCGGCGCGTTTACCAACCCGCGCCTGAACAATCTGCTGTCCTGCGACCAGCCCCCGCGCCAGGGTGTCTGGGCCTGGAATGCCGACCGCAGCGACTACCTGCCGCTGTACCTCGCCGCGCAGAGCTACGCCGGTACACCCACCGTGTTGTTCGCCGGGATCAACTACGGTGCCGGCTCCAGCCGCGACTGGGCAGCTAAAGTCCTGACCCTGCTGGGGATCAAGGTGGTGGTGGCCCGCAGTATCGAGCGAATCCATCGCAGTAACCTGATCGGCATGGGCGTGTTGCCGCTGGTGTTCGATGAAGGCGCATCGGTGCAGGACTTGAACCTCGACGGCAGTGAGTCCCTGAGCTTCCTCGGCCTGGACGCGTTGCAGGTCGGCGACAACCCGATCACCTTGCAGATTGACCGCGCCACCGGTGAGACCACGCGTACCCCCCTGACCTTGCGCCTCGACTCGTTGCAGGAGGTTGGTTACCGTGAACACGGCGGCGTCTTGCCCTTCGTCATTCGCAAGACCGTGCAAAGAACTGTTCTAGGAGCGCGTAATGATTGACCCGCAGGTACTGCAACAACTGGCCCCCGAGGGTGTGCTCAGGGCTGCCATCAACTTTGGCAACCCGGTGCTGGCCCAGCGTGGCGAGGACGGCCAGCCCCAGGGCGTGTCGGTGGCGCTGGCCAGGGCCCTGGCCGATGAGTTGGCGGTCGACCTTGAGTTGATCACTTTTGATGCGGCGGGCAAGGTCTTCGCCGCGCTGGGCGATGACCGCTGGCGCGTGGCATTCCTGGCCATCGAACCGGTGCGCGAGCAGGAAATCGCCTTCAGCGCGCCCTACGTGATCATCAAGGGTACGTACCTGGTGGCGGTGGATTCACCCCTGGGCAGCGTGACCCAACTCGATGCTCCGGGCCAACGCATCGCCGTCGGCCAGGGTGCCGCGTATGACCTGTACCTGAGCCGCACGGTGCAGCATGCCGAACTGGTACGCGCGCCGACCTCGGCGGGTGCCGTAGACCTGTTTATCGAGCAAGGCCTGAACGCCGCGGCCGGGGTTCGGGATTACCTGCGAACCCGGCTGGATGAGCGCTGGCGCCTGCTGGAGGATGACTTCATGAGCATTAGCCAGGCGGTCGCGGTACCGGTAGCGCACGCAGCCGCTGCCGCGTTCGTCAAATCCTTTGTCGAACGGCAGAAAGCCAATGGCCTGGTAAGACAGGCGTTGTTGTGCAGCGGGCAAAGCCCGGAACTGGCGGCGCCTTAGAGACGGCGCAGGAAGGATTTGACGATTTTCTGGGTGGCCTGGGTGGTGTCCAGGTCATCCAGGCGACTGTAGGGATGCCACTGGCATTCCTTGATTTCACTCAGGGGCCGGGCATCTTCGATATTCACCACCGACGCCTCGAACACATGGTGCAGGGTGTCGCTGGCCTTCAGCTCCTGCAATAACAGCAAACCGTCCACGTTCAGCCCGGTTTCCTCTTCCAGTTCTCGTGCGGCAGCACCTGCCGGGCGCTCATGGCGCTCGACCTTGCCGCCGGGCAATGCCCATTTCGAGCGGGCTTTACGCACGAACAGGATGTGCCCGTCGTGCTCGCAAATCACCGTGGCCCTTATTTTCATCGTCTGTGCCCCCGCAGGTGGATGATTGTCATAAAAGTGTAATGCAATTGTCATGCTCAGTCTTTATCCGGCAGGGTGGAGAGGGGGCCGGAAAACACCGATACTGCCCCATCGAAAAAAACTCACCTGAAGGAGATGCAGATGAACACCGTACGCTGGGGCATGATCGGCTGTGGCGATGTCACTGAACTCAAGAGTGGACCCGCCTTCTACAAAGCGCCAGGTTCTGCGCTGGTGGCCGTGATGGGGCGGCGCGAGGAGGCCGTGCGCGATTATGCGGCACGCCACGGCATTGCCCGTTTCTACACTGACGCCCAGGCGCTGATCGACGACCCGGAAGTAGACGCGGTCTACATCGCCACACCGCCCGACAGCCACCTCGAATACAGCCTGATGGTGGCCGCTGCCGGCAAGCATTGCTGCGTCGAGAAGCCCATGTCACTGAATGCCGAGCAAAGCGCGCTGATGCAGCGCACCTTCGAACAGGCCGGGCTGCACCTGTTTGTCTCCTATTACCGGCGTTCCCTGCCACGCTTCCAGCAGGTGCGGGACTGGCTGCAGGACGGGCGCATCGGCGAATTGCGTCATCTGACCTGGACCCTGTGCAAGCCGCCTTCGGAAGACGATGCCAGCAGTGCCAACTGGCGCACCGACCCGGCGATTGCCGGCGGCGGGTATTTTGCCGACCTGGCCAGCCACGGTTTTGACCTGTTCCAGTACCTGGTCGGGGATATCGTCGATGTGGCCGGGTTTACCGCGCGCCAGGCCGGGCGCTACGCCGCCGAAGATGCCGTCACCGCCTGCTGGACGTTCGCCTCGGGCGCGCTGGGCATGGGCTGCTGGAACTTTGTCGCCGACCGGCGCGAAGACCGGGTAGAGATGATCGGCAGCAAGGGCCGCATCACGTTTTCGGTGTTCGATGAGGCGCCGTTGCGGCTTGAGAGCGAGACCAGCGAGGTGCTGGAGGTGCCCAACCATGCACATATCCAGTGGCATCACGTGCTGGGGATGAATGCGCATATTCGCGGCGAGAGCAAACACCCGGCACTGGCGATCGAGGCGTTGAAGACCGACCGGGTCATGGACCGGGTGCTACAACGTAACCCCAACCTGGCGGTTTAGCGGTGCTTTAATTTTGTCTTTTTAAGGAATGAACGGATGAAAATGAAAGCAGCCTGGATTGTGCTTTGCCTGGCGTTGGCCGGGGCCGCGACGGCAGCGCCACGGGCCCAGGGGCAGGCCGGGGAGTTTGACTTTTATGTGTTGTCGCTGTCCTGGTCGCCGACCTTCTGCCTGACGCACCCGGACGACCAGCAGTGTTCGGGCAAGGGCTACGGGTTTGTCCTGCATGGGCTGTGGCCGCAGTACGCGAAGGGCGGCTGGCCGGCTTCGTGTGAGCCGCAGTCGCGCTTGTCGGATGCAGACTTCGCCCGGGGCAGGTCGCTGTTCCCGTCGCCCAAACTGCTCAGGCATGAATGGGCCAAGCACGGCACCTGCAGCGGCCTTGAGGCTTCGGCTTACCTGGACAAGACCGATGCAGCGCTCAGCGTGGTCAAGATTCCGCAGCAGCTTGAGCCCTTCAATGTCCGAAGCGGCCTGGGCGCGCGGGACATCGAAGCGCTGTTTCGCGCGAGCAACCCGGCCATGGGCAACCATGGCCTTGCGGTGATCTGCAAGGGTGCCGTGCTGACCGAGGTGCGGGTGTGCCTGACCAAGGACCTGGCGTTTGCCGGCTGCCCGCGCAGCGTCAAGAGCCAGTGCCGGGATGGCGATATTCGGATCCCGACCCAGCGTTAAGCGGACTCAGGCGGGCCCATAACCTTTATGGGCCTGCTCGATCTCCTCCACCAGGCGGTCAATGCCCGCCAGGCGTGCCCGGTTGTCGTGGTCCCAGGGATGGAACCCGGGCTTGAAGTAATGCAACCAGGGCAGCGCCATGCGCGGGAATACGCCATTGGGCCCGTACAGAAACTTGAGCATCCGCCAGAAGCCCTTCAAATGCCCGCCCGAACGCCGGTCGGCAAACAACAGGCGCAGGTGAAAGTCCAGGATCGTCAGCCAGAACAGCCCCGTGGTGATGAGCATGGTGGAAGTGCGCAGCAGATAACGCTTGGGCCCGGGCTTGATCACGCTGTTCCACACATCAAACGCCACCGCCTTGTGCTCGGTTTCTTCCAGGGCATGCCAGTACCACATCTGCTGGTAACCCTTGACCGAATCCCCGAACCGCGACGGGTCGCTGAGGAGGATTTCCGCGAGCATCGCGGTGTAGTGCTCCAGGGCAATGGTCACCGCCAGGTTGAAGGAGGCGGGCAGGTATTTCTTTTGCGCGTCGAGGATCATCTTCAGCCGACGGTCGAGGGTATTCGCCGGCAGCCCTGCGGCTTGCAGCAGATCGTTGTAGGCCACGTGCTCGCGGCTGTGCATGGCTTCCTGGCCGATAAAGCCCTGGATTTCTTTCTTCAGCTCCGGGTCTTCGATGCGCTGGCGGTAGTGACGCACGCTGTCCATGAAGAACAGTTCGCCCTGGGGAAACAGCAACGACAGTGCGTTGAAAAAGTGGGTAATGAACGGGCCTTGTTCATGCCAGTCCTTGATGCGTTCGGCCGGCAGGGCAAAACGGAGGTCGCGGCGAATCGGCAGCATGGTCGGTACTCCAGTTCAGAGACGGTGCTCTTCGTTGGTTTCAAGGACGGGCGAGGGCGCATTGCGTTGCTTGGGCGCCATGCGTTTGCTGGCGAGCACCACCAGCGCTTGATAGGCGGCAGGCAGGCAGCGCGCGAGCAGGTCCAGAAAATAGGCGTCGCGGCCAATCAGCACGCGGCGTTTGTTTTTGCGTACGCCTTGCAGGATCACTTTGGCGGCCTGGTCGGCGTCGGTGATGAACAGCTTTTCGAAGTCGGCCCGGGCCTGCTGTTCGCTGTGAATCAGGAAGCCGGTCATGTTGGCGTCGATCCGGCTGCTGCGGCAGATGTCGGTGCGGATCCCGCCAGGATGCACGCAGGTGGCCGAGACCCCGCTTTTCTGCAGGTCGAGTTCCTGGCGCAAGGACTCGGTAAAACCACGCACGGCGAACTTGGTGGCGTTGTAGCCGCTCATGCCCGGCTGGGCGAACAGGCCGAACACGCTGGAAGTGTTGACTACATGCCCGTCGCCGCTGGCCTTGAGGTACGGCAAAAAGGCCTTGGTGCCGTACACCACGCCCCAGAAGTTGATCCCGACGATCCATTCCAGGTCGGTGTAGTCCACGCCTTCGACGGTGCTCGACAGCGCGACGCCGGCGTTGTTGAAGATCAGGTTGATCTGGCCATGTTCGGCGGCGCATCGGGCGGCCCAGTCTTCCACGGCCTGGCGCTCGGAAACGTCCAGCACCCGCGAGGTGACCAGCACCGGTGCAAGCACCTGGGCCTTGATCAGTGCGACGGTCTGCTCCAGGCCCTGGCTGTTTTTATCCGCCAGCGCCAGGTGGCAGCCTTCACGCGCCAACGCCAGGGCCAAGGCGCGGCCCATGCCGGAAGCGGCGCCGGTAATGGCCGCCACGCGGCCGTTGAATGACTTCATGACAGGCTCCCTTCTGCGGTGGTGTGGGGCGTTGCGGCCGGGCGCGCGGTGGACGGTATCGGCACCAGGCTGGCGACGTAGTCCTTGAGGGCGAAATGCCGGGTGACCTGCTTGAAACGCCAGGTGGAGCCGGGCCACAGCGTGGTGTTCTTGCCGGTGCGTGGGTCCAGGTACCAGCTCTTGCAGCCGCCGGTGGACCAGATGGTGCCGTTGAGTTTTTCCTGCAGCCTGGCGTTGTAGGCCAGTTCCACCGCCGGCTTGACGTCCACCGTAGCGATGCGATGACGCTGCATTTGCTGCAGGGCATCGAGGATGTAGGTGACCTGGGCCTCTATCATCAGAATCATCGAGTTATGCCCCAGCCCGGTGTTGGGGCCGACGATCAGGAACAGGTTCGGATAACCCGGCACCGTGGTGCCCAGGTAGGCGTGGGCGCCGTCTTGCCAGGTGTCCATCAGGTCGATGCCGTGGCGCCCGATGATGCAGTTGCGGGGCAGCGGATCGGTGGCCTGGAAGCCGGTGCCGAAGATGAGGCAGTCAGCCGGGTGCTTGATGCCGTCGGCGGTGATCACCCCGTCCGCCTCGATGCGCAGCACGTTGTCGGTTACCACCTGCACATTGCTGCGGGACAGGGCCGGGTAGTAGTCGTTGGAAATCAGCACGCGCTTGCAGCCGATGGTGTAGTCCGGCGTCAGGGTCTTGCGCAGGGAAGGGCGGGCCACTTGTTTGTGCAGGTGGCGCATGGCGATTTTCTGCACCATTTTCATCAGGCGCGGGTGCAGGGCAAAGCCCACCACGCGACCTTCCAGTGCCCAATAGAACGCGCCGCGTACCAGGCGCTGGGTGAACGGCAGGTGCTTGAATGCCCAGCGCTCGAAGCGTGAAATCGGCCGGTCGGGCTTGGGCATGATCCACGGCGGGGTGCGCTGGAACAGGTCCAGGTGGGCCACCTGCGGCGCAATCTGCGGCACGAACTGAATGGCACTGGCGCCGGTGCCGATCACCGCCACGCGCTTGCCCTTCAATGAATACTCGTGGTCCCACTGCTGGGAGTGGAAGCGCTTGCCCTTGAAGCTGTCCAGGCCCGGAATATCCGGCAGTGCCGGGCGCGACAGGCCGCCCATTCCCGACACCAGCACCCGCGCACTCACCTGGCGGCCATTGCTGAAGCTCAGGCTCCAGCGCTGTTGCGCCTCATCAAATACCGCCTTCTCCAGGCCCATGCCAAAGCGCAGGAACGGCGCCAGTTCGAAGCGCCGGGCGCACTGCTCCAGGTAGGCGCGAATCTCCGCCTGTGGCGCAAATTGCCGGGTCCAGTCCGGGTTGGGCGCAAAGGAAAACGAATAGACATGGGATTGCACGTCGCAGGCGCAACCGGGGTAGTGGTTGTCCCGCCAGGTGCCGCCGAGAGCATCGGCCTGTTCGGCAATAAAGAAGTCGTGGAACCCGGCCTCCTTGAGTTTGATCGCCATGCACAGCCCGGCAAATCCGGAACCGATGATGGCGATGTCGATGGTGTCATGGGCATTCATAGGCTGTCCCTCGTGGGCCGGTGGCGCCTTACGGGTGTCGACATCGGATGTGCTCCTTGTTTTTGTTTTGGCTTTTTAGATAGAACACCATTGCAAAGGAAAATTGAATTATTTATTTTAAAAAAGATTTTAAATAATCTACCTGAAAATATCGTCTAGGCTACGACCCAGTTCCTCATGTGCGACTTATCCGACGGACGAGAGCTTGTACGCACACAGTTAAGGTCCAGGGTGGACGATGGCTGAGGCCTTGACCAATACCGGTCGGGCCGCCAGCAACGCAGGGATGCAGAGGACCGAGCTATGGCTGTCGAGTGGGTTGTCGCTGCGGGTGTGTGTGTAGGGTTAAGCGTAGTGTTGTGGGCCTTCAGTGCCCGGATGACACGGCGTATAGAGGCTGCTGTTCCGATCAACGGGCGCTTTCTGGAGATCAACGGCGAGCGCTTTCATTATGTAGACGAGGGCAAGGGCCCACCGCTGGTGATGATCCACGGGCTGATGGGCAGCAGTCGCAACTTGACGTACGCCTTGTCTGCCCAATTGCGTGAGCACTTTCGAGTGATCACCGTGGATCGTCCGGGGTCGGGTTATTCCACCCGGCATGCCGGCACGGCCGCGGACCTGCCTGGCCAGGCCCGGCAAGTCGCCAGCTTTATCCAGACGCTTGACCTGGATAAGCCGCTGGTGCTGGGGCATTCCCTCGGCGGGGCGATTTCCCTGGCCCTGGCCCTGGACCATCCCCACGCGGTGTCCGGATTGATCCTGGTGGCGCCCCTGACCCATCCCCAGCGCCTGCTGCCGCTGGTGTTTATGTCGTTGGCGATACGCCCGGGATGGCTGCGACGCTTTATGTCGCACACCCTGACCATGCCGATCGGATTGCTGACCAAAGGCTCGGTGGTCAAGGGCGTGTTTGCCCCCGACCCGGCCCCGGAAGACTTCGCCACCCGTGGCGGCGGCTTGTTGGGCATGCGGCCCGAGAACTTCTATGCCGCCTCCACCGAGATCAACCTGGTCAACGATTTCCTGCCGGACATGGTCAAGCGCTACCCGCAGCTGACGTTGCCGATCGGGCTGATTTATGGCGCGCAGGACAAGGTGCTGGATTTCCGCAAACACGGGCAGGCCCTGGCCAGCCTGGTGCCGGGCCTGAAGCTGCAGCTGGTGGAAGGGCGCGGGCATATGTTGCCGATCACGGCCACCGAGCGTGTCGCGGCGGTGGTCGAGCAGATAGCCAAGCGCGTCCGGCCGCCGGAAAGCGCCACGGTGTTGCACACGCCGTTTGCGTTGGCGAGTAAATAATTGTGCGACTGAACTCGCGGTTCGAACTCGTCAATGCTTGCTCTAGACGCCTGACCAAACGGCTGAAAAAGAGACTGCCCGGTCACGTTCAAAAGGGTTCAAGAAACTAGTTGACGACCTAACGATTCCGCGCTATTTATTTAAAAAAATTATTTCAATGTCTAATTTGAAACAATTTTTGAAATGCCTAAGAGCGAATAAAATAATGAAAAAAACGCCTTTTATCGCATGGTTGAATTCTCGGGGCAGTCACCGCTCCGTGTACCTGTCCAGTGTTGATTTTTGCTCCCTGCCTACCTGCGTCGTGCGGAGGCTGCCATGAATCAGACCCTGGCTGCCCCGAACGTCTGGACCGACGGCAAGCGCCACCTGTGGTGGCTCGGCATCATGCCCCTGGCAACCCCAATTCTCTCTGGTGCCCTGGCCATCACTACCGGCGTGCAACAACTGTGGTGGGTCGGTGTGCTGGTGATCTTCGGCCTGATCCCGCTGATCGACGGCCTGCTGGGTGAAGACGTCAGTAACCCGCCCGAGTCCGCCGTCAGCAACCTCGAATCCCAAAGCTACTACCGCTGGATCGTCTACACCGGCGTGCTGTTTGTCATCTCATCCCTGGTGGTCACCGGGTGGCTGGCCGCAGGCGGTATCGACTGGATTATCAATGGCGGCCTGTTGCATGCCACCGCCACCCTGGACCCGTCGAGCTGGCTGGCGAAAACCGCCGCGTTCATCACCGCGCGCACCGAGCTGCATGGCCAGGTGAGCTGGTTCACCTACCTGGGCATGGCGATGTCCACTGGCGCTGCCACCGGCATTGCCATCAACACCGCCCATGAGCTGGGGCACAAGCCGCGCCTGCTGGAAGTCGTGCTGGCCAAGATCACCCTGGCACCGACCTTCTACGGGCACTTCTACACCGAACACAACCGTGGCCACCACGTGCGCGTCGCCACCCCGGAAGACCCGGCCAGTTCGCGGTTGGGGGAGAGCTTCTGGGCCTTCCTGCCGCGCTCGGTATGGTTCAGCGCCCGCTCGGCGTGGAACCTGGAGCGTGAACGCCTGCGCAAACTCGGCCTGCCGGCCTGGCACTGGAAGAACGCCGTACTCAGCGCCTGGATGTACAGTGTGGTGTTGTGGGGCGCGATGATTGCCTGGCTGGGCGCGGCAGTGATTCCATTCCTGATCATCCAGGGCATCTACGGTTTCTCGCTGCTGGAAGTGGTGAACTATGTCGAGCACTACGGCCTGAAACGCCAGAAGTTGCCCAACGGTCGTTATGAACGTTGCTCGCCACGCCATTCCTGGAACAGTAATCGGATTGTCACCAATATCTTTCTGTTCCAACTGCAGCGGCACTCCGACCATCACGCCAACCCAACCAGAAGTTATCAGTCACTGCGTCATTTTGATGAATCGCCGCAACTCCCATACGGTTATGCCAGCATGATTGTCTGGGCGTATGTACCGTACTTGTGGCGACGACGCATGGATCACCGGGTACTTAATCATTACGCCGGGGATATTACCCTGACCAATCTTCAACCTTCACAGCGTTTGAAGTACCTGGAGAAGTACAGCAACACCACCAGACCCTTCTAACGAAAGCAGTCAGTTGTAGGGCGTACTCGGGATCTGTGCATCGCGCAGGTTTTCATCGCCCAGGCTTTACCGGTTTCGAGTACGGCTTAGTTGCAAGACAGTTGTTTGACCCGAACAAAAATAAAATGAAGGGAAGGACGTACACCATGCAAACCCCTGCCAAGTTCACCACGCACATTGTATTGGCCGCGCTGGGCCTGATCGTTTACCACCAGGCCCAGGCCGCCCGTATCGAACCTGCCGGCAGCGCGTTTACTGCCCAGGGCCCCATCAGCTTTTCCAAAGGCGCGCTGATCAGCGCGGATTGCACCATCAAGGTCGCCGGCAAAGTGGCGGCGGATGGGTCGTCAGTAAATGTCGACAAAGTTGAGTTCGACGGCGGCCTCAAGTGCAGCCGGGTCGAAGCCATCAACTTGCCGTGGGTATTGGTGGCTAAAGATACCAGGAGCGGCTCGATGTCGAAGATCGCCGTGGATGTGCATGCCTTTGGTTTGGGCGGTAAGTGCGGGCCTTCTACTGCCGATGGAACCTGGGATAACGCCACCGGCAAGCTGGAAGCGTCGAATGTGCCTATCGGCGAAGACTGCAAGATCAAGACGGTGTCGATCAAGATGCCGCCGAGTTTCAAAGTTATTGAGTAACAGTGGGATGTTGTAGCGGTAATTGAATTGAAATTTGGCTGGAAAGGGAAGTTCTGCAGATTCACCGTGACCTCTCGATCATGGCCATTACCCCTGGCGAAATGACTCGCCATAACATGTGAGGAAAAATAATGAAAAGCTTGAAAACCCTCGTGTCTTTGACTGCTTTGACTGTTTGCATGGGTGCTGCTTCGATGGCCAGTGCGGCGTCTTTCAGCCCTATTGGTGCAAGCATCACCGCTAACGGCAGCATTACGGTCAAATCGCCGTCGTCGTTTCAGCAGCCAGTGACTTGCAACATTCTTTTCCAGGGTGTTGTTAACGCCGATGGTACTGCCAATATCAATAGCGCCACCGTATCGGGTTCCAACAGCCTGTGCGCATTGCCCAAGATGACTAACCTGCCATGGAAACTATCGGCTACCTCCGTTACTGCGGGTACCGTGACCAACGTTGGCTACACCATCGCAGGTGCACCGCCAATCATTCCTGCCACCAACTGCGGCCCGACCACTATTGCCGTGGGCCTGGCGTCAACTGCCAGCCCAGCTTCCAGCACGATCACTGCAACCAACCAGACGCTGACCGGCAGTTGCACCGTGGTGTCGCTGAGCCTCACCGCACCGGGTGCCGTGGTAATTCCTTGATAGGCGTACTCCGTAAAAAGGGTTGATCACCCCGATGGAAGGCAGGCGCCTCGCGAGAGGCGCTTGTTCAGGGATGGACAGCCAACGGATCGGCTGACAACACCGTTCATTGCGCTTGGTGAATACGTCACCAGACAGGTGGAAAAACATGGAAAGCTTGAAAACGTTCGTGGGTGCTACTGCTGTTGCAATGTGCATTTGTGCGGCTTCGATGGCCAACGCGGCGTCTTTCATTCCTGCCGACCAATCATTTACCACCGTTAACGGCACCCTGACGCTGAAGTCGCCGTCTTCGATGAGGACACCTGTAACGTGTAATATCCAGTTTGTTGGGCGGGTATCCCACGATGGTTCCACGGCAAGTCTGACCAGTGTTTATATCGCCGGCAGCAACGCCCTGTGTGCCATGTATCGTGTCAGTAACTTGCCATGGGTATTGAGTCCAACAGCCAGTGCTTTCGGCGCATTATCTAATGTCAGTTTCACTGTGGCGAGCCTTCCGCCAATCATTCCTGGTACTAACTGCGGTCCTGCAACTATTAGCGTTTCTCTCTTCAATAACACCGATGGCTTAAATCTTTATGCAATCAATCAGGTACTTCCCGGTAGCTGTGAAGTTGTGTCGATGCGCTTCGCAATGCCATACCTGATGATAAATCCTTGATAAACGAATTTTGATCGGCTTGCGCCTCAGGCGAGGTGTCTGGCCATGTAACTGATGCCGGCGGAGCCGGTGGATAACAATAAAAAGTCTGGGGACTAAGACAATGCAAAGCCTTACCACACGTATTTCTCTAACTGCGCTGCTGCTTGGCCTGGCATTCACATCCTCAATGACCCACGCGGCATCGTTTGCCCAGGCGGGCGCCGCATTTACTGCCACTGGCTCGATCTCTACCGCAGTAAAACTTTTGGTATGGACACCCGTCCCTTGCACTGTCGCGCTGACCGGAAAGGTCGCTTCCGACGGTTCAAGTGCGACCATCACCGGTGCCACTTTTACGGGCAACGCACTGTGCGGAGTTTCCGGGCCGCTTAATCTGCCGTGGACCCTCGTACCGACGAATGCCAGCACCGCAACACTTTCAGGTTTCGCCGAGAAGTTCTTCTCCGACACGTGCGCGTCTCCAAGTACGTTGACCACGCAATGGAGTGCTGCTGATAACACCTTTAGCCTCCTTAGCCCTCACACCGTAGGCGACAGCTGCCGAATCACGGCATTCAGTTTCAAGCCTTCGCCAGTCCTCACGATTAGTCCTTGAACTTGATCATCAGGTCAAAGGTTGAAATATGCCCCTGAACGGGCAAACGAAGCAGCAAGACGAGCCGGCTCGAGCAGGCTCAGTTTGATAACAATAAGGAGTGCCGCATGAATAATAAAAAACAACAGGTGCAGGCTGTATTGGGGCTCGCATTGCTGGGGGGGCTGATGATTACCGCTCCGGCGCAGGCAGGTGGTTTTGCTACCCCGACCTATGGCGCGCAGGGCTGGGGCCGTGCCTTTGGTGGTGGTTCGCTGTTCAAGGATGACCCTTCAGCTGCGTACAACAACCCGGCTGCCATGGCATTTATTGATCACACTATCGTGCAGCAAACCGTCGACTACGCCCGCGTCAATATCAAGTACAAGGGCAGTGCTTACGACTACAAGGGAGATCCGAGCAGTTCCAGCGTCATTGATCCGTTGACAGGTATACCTACCTCAACCCCGCGCACAGGCAACGGCGGCGAAGCAGGCTTCACCGCTTGGCTGCCTACCGGCTTTGCGGTGATTCCGCTCAATGACCGTTTTGCGCTCGGCTTTAGCGCTGTTGTCCCTCAAGGCATGAAAAGTACCTGGGACCCGGACTGGAAGGGTCGCGACTTCGCCGTCGACACCAAGATCGAAACGGTGGGTGTGACGGGCTCGCTGTCGTTCAAGGTCAACGACCAGTTCTCCATTGGTGGTGGCGCCATCGTGCAGCACAGTAGTGGCTTCGTCAGCCAGAACGTCGACCTGCTGGCAGCGGCGGCCTTGTCGCCAGGATTGGGCGGTGCACCCTTTCCTTCGGGGGTTGGGCATGCCTTGATGCGGGTCAAGGTAGATAACACCTCTGTCGGCTGGTTTGCCGGCGTGGTCTGGAAGCCAACGCTGCAGGATACTGTTGGCCTGAACTACCACGCCAAGATCAAGAACAAGCTGGAGGGTAACTACAATATCTATGCCGATGACGGCTCCAGAAGCCTGATGACCGATATCAACCCTGCTTTCGGCAAAACCCTGGTAGAGCAGGCGTACCCGGGCCTGCATCTTTACCCGGATGGCGCCAACGCCTCAACCCAGCTGGATATTCCGGCCAATGCCGCGATTGATTGGGTGCACGTGTTCAATGACCGCTTCACCCTGGGTGTCAGCGCCATGTGGACGCAATGGTCTTCGTTCAAGGACCTGACCCTGAAGTCCGACGGCAGCACCATCGTGTCGATTCCCTACAAGTACCGTGACGTCTGGATGCTGTCGGTGGGCGGTGACTACAAACTCACCGACGACTGGACCGTGCGTGCCGGTGTCGCCAATGACCAGACTCCAACCCGTAACTCCACACGTGACCCACGTATTCCTGACGGTGACCGCTGGTTTGCTTCCCTGGGGCTGAGCTACGCCGTAAGAGCTATTCCGGGGCTGACCCTGGACGGTGCGTACTCCCGGCAGTTTGTGGAAGAGGTCAAGTTGAAGACGCAGAACGTCGATCGTCTCGGCGGCGCACGCCTGGATGGCAAGGTCGACAGCAAAGGGGAGGTGGTCAGCTTATCAGCGACTTACGCGTTCTGATCGCGTGCAGTGAAGTGAATTGACTAGCCGATAAAGGAGGGCAGCAAGCGCATCTTGCTGCTCTTCCGGCATTTCTCACGTGCTCCCTTTGATCCATCAGGCTGACTTGCTCAGCCCTTGATTTTTTCGCCCAAGCATTAAATAAAAATTTCAAAACAAAATTTGAATTTATCTTTTCAAGTTTGTAGTGTGGCTTTACGTCACAGGTCATTCCGATCTGCCCGGGCGTTGGCCGTACCCTGAATTGAGTAGAGGTATCCCCATGGTTATCTGGTTATTGGCGGGACTCGCAGCAGCGATTGCCCTGGCGTATCGACAAGCCGCTGCCACCCTCTGGCTGGGTGCCGGCCTGGTCTGGCTGGCGGCCGGTTACCTGTTCAACGCAGTCGCCGGTTTCGGCGCCGGCGTCGTGGCGGTGCTGGTGGTGTTGCCCGCGCTGCTGCTGACGATCAAACCCCTGCGCCGCACCCTGTTGACCAGCAAGGCCCTGGGCCTTTTTCGCGGCATCATGCCGGCGATGTCCGACACCGAGCGTGCTGCCATCGAGTCCGGAACCGTGTGGTGGGACGCCGAGCTGTTCAGCGGCAAACCGCGCTGGGAACGCCTGCTGCAAGCCGCACCGGCCAGCCTCAGCGCTGAAGAACAGGCTTTCCTCGACAACGAAGTGGAGACCCTGTGCGACATGTCCAACGACTGGGAAACCACCCAGGTCTGGCAAGACATGTCCCCCGAAGGCTGGCAGTACACCAAGGATGCCGGCTTCCTCGGCATGATCATTCCCAAGCAGTACGGCGGCAAAGGCTTCTCCCACTATGCGCATTCGCAAGTGGTGATGAAGCTCTCGACCCGCTGCTCGGCGGCGGCGATTTCGGTGATGGTACCCAACTCCCTGGGCCCGGCCGAACTGCTGCTGCATTACGGCACCGACGCCCAGCGCAACTACTACCTGCCACGCCTGGCCCGTGGCGAAGACATCCCGTGCTTCGCCCTGACCAGCCCGTATGCCGGCTCCGACGCCGGCGCGATTCCAGACCTGGGCATCGTCTGCAAGGGCGTGCACGAAGGCGAGGAAGTACTGGGTTTCCGTGTGACCTGGGACAAGCGCTACATCACCCTCGGCCCAATCGCCACGGTGCTCGGCCTGGCCTTCCGCGCCGAAGACCCGGACGGTCTGCTCGGCCAGCCGGGTTCCCTGGGCATCACCTGCGCGTTGATCCCCACCACCCATCCGGGGGTGAACAGCGGCCGGCGTCACTGGCCACTCAACGCGGTATTCCAGAACGGCCCGACCACCGGCAAGGATGTGTTTATCCCGCTGGAATGGGTGATCGGCGGCCGCGAGCAAGTCGGCAACGGCTGGCGCATGCTGATGGAATGCCTGGCGGCTGGCCGGGCGATTTCCCTGCCGTCGGCCAACGTCGGCCTGGGCAAGGTGGCTGTGCGCGGCACCACCGCTTATGCGGCGATGCGCAAGCAATTCGGCCTGCCCATCGGCAAGTTCGAAGGCGTGCAGGCGCCCCTGGCGCGCATGGCCGGGCATTTGTATGCCTGCGACGCGGTGCGCAAGGTCTCGGTAGCGTCATTGGATGCCGGTGAAAAACCCTCGGTGATCTCGGCCATCGCCAAGTATCACGTTACCGAGCGGGCACGCATCATCGTCAACGACGGCATGGACATCGTGGCCGGCAAGGGCATCTGCATGGGGCCCAACAACTTCCTCGCCCGGGCCTACCAGCAAAGCCCCATCGCCATCACGGTGGAAGGCGCGAACATCATGACTCGCTGCCTGATCATCTACGGCCAGGGCCTGATCCGCTGCCATCCGTATGTGTTCCGCGAGATGGAAGCGGCGCGCAATACGGACCGGCGCAAGGCCCTGGTAGATTTCGACAGCGCAATGTTCGGTCACCTGAGCTTCGTGCTGGCCAATACCGTGCGTGCCGCAGTGTATTCGCTGACGGGCGGACGGCTGATTTCCGTGCCGGGCAAGACCGATCCGGCGCTGGCGTCCTACTACCGCCAGGCCAATCGGCTGTCGGTGGTGTTGGCGTTGATCTCGGACATTTCCATGGGCGTGCTGGGCGGTGCCCTCAAGCGCAAGGAAAGCATCACCGGGCGGCTGGGGGACATTCTGTCCCAGCTGTACATCCTGTCCTGCGTGCTCAAGCGTTTTGAGGATGATGGCCGGCCACAGGCAGATTTGCCGCTGGTGCATTGGGCGGCCCAGGACGCGTTGCTGCGCGCCCATGAGGCCCTGGCCGAAGTGCTCGACAACTACCCGTCGAAAGCCGCGGCGGCGGTGGTGCGTGGCTTGACGTTCCCGTTCGGTATTCCACAGCGCAAACCGTCGGATCGCCTGTTGGCCCAAGTGGCGGAACTGGTGCAGGTGCCGGGGGAAACCCGCGACCGCTTGCTGGGTAATTCCTACATTCCTCGGCCGGAAATCGACAAGCTGGCTTACGGCGAGCTGGCCTTGCGCCTGTTGCCGCAAGTGGAGCTGATCGAGGCGCGGCTCAAGGGGGCGATCAAGCAAGGCCTGATCGAGCCAATGCCGATTTCCAGTGCGGCGTTTACTCCGTGGCGAGTCAAGGCGCGGGCGCTGGACCTGATCAGCGAGGAAGACGACAGCTTGCTCGCGCGCTATGTGGAATATGGCGATCACGCGATCCAGGTGGACGACTTCCCGCAGGACTTCGGTTTGCTGGAAGCCTTGCAACAGCGCCAGCAGGCGCTGGAACTGGCCGCCAAACCGAGCGCAAGACGCCGCGCCAACCAAGGCGAAAACGCACCGGTCAACTGACTGGAACTGGAGGAGCACGACCCCTGTAGGAGCTGGCTTGCCTGCGATAGCGTTGGTTCAGTGCCAGATGTGTTGGCTGACACACCGCAATCGCAGGCAAGCCAGCTCCTACAAGGATCGGGTTTCCATGGCAACACCGTGTTGTGAGTGAGTTTATCCATGAGTGACAGCTACCTTTCTTTCGTCAATTCCCCCTGGGGAGCCTGGCTGGCCCGCACTGCCGGGCTGCCCCAACCCCTGGCATTGCAACGTCACCGCAGCGGCCAGCAAGGCCTGGCCAACCCGGTAATCGTCGCGGGGGTAGGGCGCCTGGGGGCGCAAATCCAGCGCATCTTCACCGCCACCGACACAGTGACCGCCACCGCTGCGACCCTCAAGGCACCCTCCACGGTCAAGGTCCAGGGCGCGGTGTTCGACGCCAGCGACATCGCCGACCTCAAGCAGTTGGACGAGCTCTACGAATTCTTCCACGCCAACGCCAGGCGCCTTGGGCAGCACGCCCGGGTGGTGGTGCTCGGCACCGCGCCGGAGTTGTGCAAGGACCTGCCCCAGGCCATTGCCCAGCGTGCCCTTGAGGGCCTGGTGCGTTCGTTGGCCAAGGAGTTGCGCCGGGCGATCACCGTGCAGTTGATCTACGTCGCACCGGGTGCCGAGGACGGGCTGGAAAGCAGCCTGCGGTTCTTCCTGTCGCGGCGCTCGGCCTATGTTTCGGGGCAGGTGGTGCGCCTCGAAAAACCCGTCGATAGCCCAACCGAAATCAACTGGGACAAACCCCTCGGCGGCCGCCGTGCCCTGGTCACCGGCGCCTCCCGTGGCATCGGCCTGGCAATCGCCCAGGTGCTGGCCCGCGATGGAGCCCATGTGGTCTGCGTGGATGTGCCCCAGGCCCAGGATTCGCTGCAAAAGGCGGCCGGCAGTGTCGCAGGCACCGCACTGGCGCTGGACATCACCGCCACCGATGCCGCGCAGCAGTTGCACGCCCATGTCAGCCAACACGGTGCATTCGACGTGGTGGTGCACAACGCCGGGATTACCCGTGACAAGACCATCGCCAAGATGACTGAGACCGCGTGGCGCAGCGTACTGGCGGTCAACCTGGAAGCACCGTTGCACCTGAGCACGGCGCTGCTGGATAGCCAGGGCCTGAATCCGGGCGGGCGGATCGTGTGTGTCTCATCAATTTCCGGTATCGCCGGCAACCTCGGGCAAAGCAACTACGCCACCTCCAAGGCCGGGGTGATCGGACTGGTACAAGGCCTGGCCCCGCAGGCGGCGGCGCAGCAAGTGACGGTGAATGCCGTGGCACCGGGCTTTATCGAAACCCAGATGACCGCGAAGATCCCGCTGATGATTCGCGAAGCGGGGCGGCGGATGAACTCGATGTCCCAGGGCGGGCAACCCATCGACGTGGCAGAAACCATCGCCTGGCTGGCGCATCCGGCATCCGGCGGGGTCAATGGCCAGGTGGTGCGGGTCTGCGGCCAAAGCCTGTTGGGAGCCTGAGCATGGACTATGTGACGCAGATTATTGACCCGCCGCCCTCGCGGTCGCGGCTGTTGCTGGACGGGGTATTGGGGCTGCGCAAACCGAAGCTGGAAGGCGAGCCGACGTTGCCGAAAGAACGCCTGGTGCGTTCGGCCGTCGAGCTGTCTGCCCAAGGGATCGCGGCTTACGGTCGGGCCTGTGGTTTCCGCCGTGAGCAAGGCGTGCCGCTGTCCTATCCCCATGTGCTGGCGTTCCCCTTGCACCTGATGTTGCTGACCCGCCCGAGTTTCCCGTACCCGGCCAGCGGCATGGTGCATTTGGCCAATCGCATCCGCCAGCATCGACGGCTGGAGGCGGGCCAGGCCTTGCGCCTGGAGGTGTATTGCGAACGCTGGGTCGCCCATCCCAAGGGCCAGGCCCTGAGCATCGCCACCCGTGCCTACAGCGCGGGCGCCCTGATATGGGAGAGCGACAGCCTGTACCTGCGTCGTGACGTAAACGCGCCGGTTGGCGAGCCGTGGGACGACGCGTTGCCCTTGCAGGAAGAAGGTTTGCTGCGCACTCAACGCTGGGTGCTGCCGGCGGATCTGGGGCGGCGTTTCGCCAGGGTCTCGGGGGATTTCAATCCGATTCACACCTCGGTGATTGGCGCCAAACTCTTCGGCTTTCGCCGGGCCATCGCCCACGGCATGTGGACCCTTGGCCGCGCCCTGGCCGCCCAGCAACCCCCCGGCGGACTGGACCAGGCCGAGGCCCATTGCGACTTCAAGCTGCCGATCTTCCTGCCCGGCCAGGTGGCGCTGTGGAACGTTCCGCCAACCGGCCCGCGCCGTGAGTTTGAAGTGCGTAATTTCGCCGGCGACAAACCCCATATGCGTGGGCTGTTTATCTGGAATGAGACCGATCGATGAGTGACTACAGTTTCAACCCGGCCCCGACGCGCCGCGTGGCGATTATCGGCGGCAACCGTATCCCGTTCGCCCGCTCCAACACCGTGTACGCCCATGACAGCAACCAGGATCTGCTGGTCGCCGCCCTGCAAGGCCTGGTGGACCGCTACAACCTTCACGGCCTGCGCCTGGGCGAGTTTGCCGCGGGTGCGGTGATCAAGCACTCCCGGGATTTCAACCTGGCCCGGGAAAGCCTGCTGTCTACCACACTGTCTCCCGAAACCCCGGCCTACGACCTGCAACAAGCCTGCGGTACGGGCCTGGAAGCGGCGTTGCTGGTGGCGAACAAGATCGCCCTCGGGCAGATCGAAGTGGGCATTGCCGGCGGTTCCGACACCACCTCTGACGCGCCCATCGGCATCAACGAGTCCCTGCGCCGCACCTTGCTTTCAGCCAACCGCGCCAAGGGTACCGGCGCCAAGTTGAAGGCACTGATGAGCGTGCGACCGTCGATGTTCTTCAAGCCGCTGCTGCCGCGCAATGGCGAGCCGCGCACCGGCTTGTCCATGGGTGAACACTGCGAGGAAATGGCCAAGCGCTGGCAGATCAAGCGCCTGGCCCAGGACGAGTTGACCCTCACCAGCCACCAGCGGCTGGATGCGGCGTACAAGCAGGGTTTCTTCGATGATTTGATCAGCCCGTATCGCGGCCTGGCCCGGGACAACAACCTGCGGGCCGACGCCAGCCTGGAGAAACTTGCCGGCCTGTCCCCGGCCTACGACCGCCAGAACGGCACGCTCACCGCCGGCAACTCCACGCCCCTGACTGACGGCGCGTCGGTGGTGCTGCTGGCCAGCGAGGAATGGGCCGCCGAGCGCGGCTTGCCCGTATTGGCGTACCTGCGAACCGGTGAAACCGCTGCGGTGAATTTCGTCGACGGCACCGAAGGCCTGCTGATGGCCCCGGCCTACGCCGTGCCACGCATGCTCAAGCGCGAAGGCTTGACGTTCGCCGACTTCGATCTGTTCGAGATTCACGAAGCCTTCGCCGCTCAGGTGCTGTGCACCCTCAAGGCCTGGGAAGACCCGGATTACTGCCGCGACCGCCTGGGCCTCGACGCGCCGCTGGGCAGCATCGACCGCAGCAAGATGAACGTCAACGGCGGCTCCCTCGGCTGCGGCCACCCCTTCGCCGCCACCGGTGGCCGGCAACTCGCGGCACTGGCCAAAGCGATCCACCAGCGTGGCGGCGGCCGCGGCCTGATTTCGATCTGCGCGGCGGGTGGGTTGGGCATTACCGCTATCGTCGAAAAGTAGTTCCCACCATAAAAACAACAAGGAGACTGCCATGAACGCTGTAAGCCTGGAACAGACCGAACGCCTTTGGTTGAACGCTTACCTGCCCGGCGTACCGGCAGACATCGATGCGGGCATCGAGGACTACCCGTCGTTGCGCGAGGTATTCCTGGAGCACCTGCACAAATTCCGCGACCGCGTGGCCTACGTCAGCATCGGCACCGAAATGACCTACGCCGACTGGGAGGTGCAGGGCATCGCCTTTGCTGCGTGGCTGCAAGCCCAGGGTGTGAAGAAGGGCGACCGGGTGGCGCTGATGATGCCCAACTGCTTGCAGTACCCGATCTGCCTGCTGGGCACGATTCTCGCGGGTGCGGTGGTGGTCAACGTCAACCCGCTGTACACCGCCCGGGAGCTGCAGCATTTGCTCAAGGACAGTGGCGCAGAGACCCTGGTGATCTTCGAAAACTTCGCCCACACCCTGGAGAAGGTGGTGGCCGCCAGTACCGTCAAACGTGTGGTGATCGCGGCCATCGGTGACCTGCTCGGCACCTTCAAGGGCGCGGCGATGAACTTCATCCTGCGCAGCGTGCAGAAGCAGGTGCCGCGTTTCAACCTGCCAGGAGCCGTGCGCTTCAACCAGGTGCTGAAGCAGGGACGCGGCCAGACCCATCTCGCCGTGCCGATGAACCGCGAAGACCTGGCCTTCCTGCAATACACCGGCGGCACTACCGGCGATGCCAAGGGCGTCATGCTCAGCCACCGCAACATCATCGCCAACCTGTTGCAGGCCAAGGCGTGGGTCGGTGATCAGCTCGATCAGAACCAGCAGGAAACCAACGTCACCCTGCTGCCGCTGTACCACATCTTTTCCCTGACGGTGAACTGCCTGATGTTCATGTGCCTGGGCGGGCGCAACATCCTGATCGCCAACCCACGGGATGTGAAGCGGGTGCAGATGATCCTGCGCAAGGAGCGTTTCAACGGGATTGCCGGGGTGAATACGCTGTTCAACGGCCTGCTGGAAAACAAGGAATTCTGCGCCCGGGATTTTTCCGATTTGCGCATGGTGATCGCCGGCGGCATGGCCACCCATACCGCTGTGGCCAAGCGCTGGAAGGAAGTCACCGGCTTGCCGATCATCGAAGGCTACGGCCTCACTGAATGTTCGCCGGTGGTGAGCATCAGCCCCATCGACATCTCACGCATGCGCGAGATGGAATTCACCGGCAGTATCGGCGTGCCGTTGCCGTCGACCTGGGTGCGGTTCATTCGTGAGGACGGTGAGTTGGCGGAACTGGGCGAGCAGGGCGAACTGCAAGTACGCGGCCCGCAGGTGATGCAGGGTTACTGGAAACGCCCGGCGGAAACCGCCGAGGTGCTGGATGCCGAAGGGTGGCTGTCTACCGGGGACATCGGGGTGATGAATGAGCAGGGCTTCATCCGCCTGGTGGACCGCAAGAAAGACATGATCCTGGTGTCCGGGTTCAACGTGTACCCCAACGAGATCGAAGACGTGGTGGCGTTGCATCCGGGCGTGGCGGAAGTGGCGGCGATCGGGGTTGAGGATGGGGTGACCGGCGAACGGGTCAAAATCATCGTGGTGCGCAAGGACCCAAGCTTGACCCAGGAGCAGATTCTGGCGCATTGCCGGGAGTATTTGACGGGGTACAAGGTGCCGCGGTTTGTCGAGTTTCGTACTGAAGAGTTGCCCAAGACGACGGTGGGCAAGGTGTTGCGCCGGGCACTGCGCTAAGCCTTACGATCGTTCCCACGCTCTGCGTGGGAACGCCTCTTGTGACGCTCTGCGTCACGCTTTGGACGCGGAGCGTCCGGGGCTGCATTCCCACGCGGAGCGTGGGAACGATCGTCAGTCGTCGAATCCCACCTGCTCATGAATCTCATCGACCTTCAATTCCAGCCGATACGCCACGGCAATGAACAACGCCTGGCACAGGCACAGCGTCGCACTCAGTGACCTGAACGCAAACGACGAGCCTTCATTCACCAGCAACACCGTGCTCGCCCGCTTGGCCAGGGGCGACAGGTTGCTGTCGGTAATGATCAGGGTCTTGGCCTGATGGTGCTGGGCAATCCGCAGGCAGTGCTGGGTTTCCTTGCCGTACGGCGTAAAGCTGATGGCAATCACCAGGTCGTTGGCCCGCACACTGCGCATCTGCTCGCGATAGCTGCCGCCCAACCCCGAGACCAGATGGATGCGCTTGTTGGTGTGCTGCAGGTTGTACACCAGGTAGTCCGCCACGGCGAACGAGCGGCGCACGCCCACCACGTAGATATTGTCGGCATTCACCACCAGGTCCACGGCCTTGTCGAAGGCTGCGTCATCCAGTTCCAGCCCCAGGCGCTCGATCCCGGAGAGGGTGGCATTCACGCACTCACGCGCCAGGTCGCCGCCGCTGGCTTTCTGCGACTTGTTGGCGATCATGCTGCGGATGCGTTGCTGGTAGTTCTGCACCGGCGTGGTCTTGTGGGTGTAGGCCTCGCGGAACAGCGCCTGCATTTCACTGAAACCACTGAACCCGAAACGCTGGGAAAACCGCACGATGGCCGACGGGTGCACTTCGCATTCACGGGCGATGTCGCTGATGCGGTCGACCATGATCCGGTCGCTCTGCTGGCTCATGTAGCTGGCGATGCGCTTGAGCTGGCGCGGCAGGCTCTCGTATTCATCGGTGATCAGCTGCAACAACCGCTCGGCGTTCAGCGGCGGGCTGGCGAGTGCGTCTTCCGGGGCGCTCTGGGACATAGGGAATCCTTCTGGCTTGTTCTTATAGGGCGCGTCGAGGCGCCCCTGACAATAAGTCGATGTGCGCAAGTCTACAGGGTAGGCGCAAAAAAATACCTCGGCATCCCGCCCCACGGTGCAGCTGAAACGATGCACTGCGGCTGGAACATACCGATGATGGCGTATTGGAAAATATATTCCACAAAAAATATTTATAGAATAAATATTGATTGGTGTCACCAGACGTTCTAGTCTGCTTGCACCAAGAGCGTATGCCGCCACCGCGACGGCACACGCAGGCTGATAAAAATAACAGGAGCCAGCATGGGCCAGACTCGTTTTGCCAGTGGGCGTCAATTGGATCTGATTTGCCTGGGACGCCTGGGCGTCGACCTTTACGCACAACAAGTGGGTGCACGGCTGGAGGATGTCTCGAGCTTCGCCAAGTACCTCGGCGGTTCCTCCGCCAACATCGCGTTCGGCACCGCGCGGCTGGGGCTCAAGTCGGCGATGTTGAGCCGGGTAGGGGACGACCACATGGGGCGTTTCCTGCTGGAGTCCCTGGCCCGCGAAGGCTGTGACGTCAGCGGCATCAAGGTCGACCCGGAACGCCTCACCGCCCTGGTGCTGCTGGGCCTCAAGGACCGCGAAACCTTCCCGCTGGTGTTCTACCGCGAGAACTGCGCCGACATGGCCCTGCGTGCCGAAGACATCAGTGAAGCGTTCATTGCTTCCAGCAAGGCGTTGCTGATCACCGGTACCCACTTCTCCACCGACGGCGTGTACAAGGCCAGCATCCAGGCCCTGGACTACGCCGAGAAGCACAACGTCAAACGCGTGCTCGACATCGACTACCGCCCGGTGCTCTGGGGCCTGGCCGGCAAGGCCGATGGCGAAACCCGGTTTGTGGCCGACCAGAATGTCAGCCAGCACGTGCAGAAAATCCTCCCGCGTTTTGACCTGATCGTCGGCACCGAAGAAGAATTCCTGATTGCCGGTGGCAGTGAAGATTTGCTCACGGCATTGCGCACGGTGCGTGGCCTGACCTCGGCCACCCTGGTGGTCAAGCTTGGCCCTCAGGGCTGCACGGTGATCCACGGCGATATCCCGGCCCGCCTTGAAGACGGCGCGATCTACCCCGGGGTACGGGTGGAAGTACTCAACGTGCTGGGCGCCGGCGATGCCTTCATGTCCGGCTTCCTCAGCGGCTGGCTTGAAGACGCCAGCGACGAGCGCTGCAGCCAGTTGGCGAATGCCTGCGGCGGCCTGGTGGTGTCGCGCCATGCCTGCGCGCCGGCCATGCCGACCCGCGCCGAACTCGATTACCTGTTCAACAGCCCGGTGCCGATTACCCGCCCGGACCAGGACGCAGTGCTGCAACGCCTGCACCAGGTCAGCGTGCCGCGCAAGGTCTGGAAGCAGCTGTTTGTATTTGCCTTCGACCACCGCTGGCAGTTGGTGGAACTGGCCCAAAAAGGCGGCCAGGACCCGGCGCGCATCAGCGCCCTCAAGCAACTGTTTATCCAGGCCGTGGAACGGGTTGAAAGCAAACTGGCGGAGCAGGGCGTCGAGGCTGACGTCGGGATTCTGGCCGACCAACGCTTCGGCCAGGACGCGCTGAACGCCGCCAGCGGTCGCGGCTGGTGGATCGCCCGCCCGGTGGAAGTCCAGAACTCACGGCCGCTGGCCTTTGAACACGGGCGCTCGGTGGGCAGCAACCTGATTGCCTGGCCCCGGGAGCAGATCATCAAGTGCCTGGTGCAATTTCACCCCGATGACGAGCCATTGCTGCGCCTGGAACAGGAAGCGCAACTCAAGGCCCTGTATCAGGCGTCCCTGGTCAGCGGCCATGAGCTGCTGCTGGAAGTCGTGCCCCCCAAGGATCACCCGTCCACCTATCCCGACGTGCTCTATCGCAGCCTCAAGCGCCTGTACAACCTGGGCATCTACCCGGCGTGGTGGAAGATCGAGGCGCAGTCGGCCGCAGACTGGAAAAAGCTCGACGAGCTGATCCAGGAGCGCGATCCCTACTGCCGGGGCGTGGTGCTGCTGGGCCTGAACGCTTCCGCCGAATGCCTGGCCGATGGCTTCCAGCAAGCCAGCCAAAGCCAGACCTGCCGCGGGTTCGCCGTGGGTCGCACGATCTTCCAGGAACCGAGCCGAGCCTGGCTGGCGGGGGAGATTGACGATCAAGCCTTGATTGAGCAGGTGCAGTGCATCTTTGAGCAATTGATTAATGCTTGGCGCAGTTCTCGAAGCTAAACACGCAATCAAATGTGGGAGCTGGCTTGCCTGCGATGGCATCACCTCGGTACACCTGTTAGACCGAGTCGCGCGCATCCCAGGCAAGCCCGCTCCCACATAAAGCAGATCTCAGGCAACTCTGAAAAAACAATAATAGGTGCAGCCATGCCCGCTATCCGAATTGGCATCAACCCGATCTCCTGGAGCAACGACGACCTGCCGGCCCTGGGCGGTGAAACGCCGTTGAGCACGGCCCTCAGCGAAGGCAAGGACATCGGCTACGAAGGCTTTGAACTCAACGGCAAATTCCCCAAGGACGCCAAAGGCGTCGGCGATGTATTGCGCCCCTACGACCTGGCACTGGTCTCCGGCTGGTACTCCAGTCGCCTGGCCCGGCGCTCGGTGGCGGAAGAAATCGAAGCCATCGCCAGCCACGTCGAACTGCTGCGTGAAAACGGCGCCAGCGTGTTGGTGTATGGAGAAGTCGCCGACTCGATCCAGGGTTCGCCGGTGCGCCTGATCGAACGCCCGCGTTTTCACAGCGAACAGGCCTGGCAGGAATACGCCGACAAACTCACCGAACTGGCGCGTTTCACCCTGTCCCAGGGCGTGCGCCTGGCGTACCACCACCATATGGGCGCCTACGTCGAATCCCCGGAAGACATCGACCAACTGATGCGCCGCACCGGCCCGGAAGTCGGCCTGCTGTTTGATTCGGGCCACTGCTACATGGGCGGCGGAGAGCCTATCGAGGTGCTGCGCAAACACATCGCCCGCATCTGCCACGTGCACTTCAAGGATGTGCGCAAGCCGGTGGTGCAACTGGCACGCAACCAGATGTGGAGCTTCCCGGATTGCATCGTCAACGGCACCTTCACCGTGCCCGGCGACGGCGATATCGACTTCGCCGCGCTGCTGGACGTGCTGCTGGCCGCCAATTACCAGGGTTGGCTGGTAGTGGAGGCCGAGCAGGATCCTGCCGTGGCGCCGAGCTACATCTATGCGAAGAAGGGTTACGACACCCTGCGCGCACTGTTGAGCGAGAGGACTGGACAATGAGCCTGTTGGTCAAAAGCAGCAAGCGCGGGCAAACCATGGTGGCGCTGGAAGAAGGGCGCCTGGAATACGTGGGCTTCGCCGCCTACCGCCTGAGCCTGGGTGAAACCTTGCCAGTCACCGCCGGCGACAAGGAACTGTGCCTGGTGCTGCTCAGCGGCCGGGTGACTATCCAGGGCGAAGGCTTCAACTGGGAAAACCTCGGTGATCGCCACTCGGTGTTCGAAGACAAGTCGCCCTTTGCCGCTTATTTGCCGCCAGGCACCGACGCCCAGGTCACCGCGCTGAGCGACGTGCAAATTGCCGTCTGCGCCGCTCCCGGCTCAACCGACGCAGGTCTGGCACCCCGTCTGATTCGCCCCGAGCAATGCAAGCGCAGCGTACGTGGCAAGGGCGCCAACACCCGCTACGTGTGCGACATCCTGCCCGACAGCGAGCCTGCCCATTCGCTGCTGGTGGTGGAAGTGCGCACACCGTCCGGTCACTCGTCGAGCTACCCGCCCCACAAGCACGACACCGACGATCTGCCGCACCAGAGCTTTCTCGAAGAAACCTACTACCACCAGATCAACCCGCCCCAGGGCTTTGTGTTCCAGCGGGTCTACACCGACGACCGCAGCATCGACCAGGCCATGGCCGTGGAAAACAGCGACCTGGTGGTGGTGCCCAAGGGGTATCACCCGGTCAGCGTGCCGTATGGCTACGAGTCCTACTACCTGAACGTGATGGCCGGCCCCAAGCGCGCCTGGCATTTCCATAACGACCCGCAGCACAGCTGGCTGCTGGATCTTTAAGCACTTTCGACGGAGAACAATAATGAGCAACGCCCCGGTAATCGGCCATTACATCAACGGCCAGGTGCACGACAGCGCCAGTGAGCGTTTCAGCAATGTGTTCAACCCGGCCACCGGCGAAGTCCAGGCCCGCGTCGGGCTGGCCAGCCAGAAGACCGTCGATGAGGCCGTGGCGTCGGCGCTGAAAGCCTTCCCGGCGTGGTCCGAGCAATCATCCCTGCGCCGTTCGCGGGTGCTGTTCAAATTCAAGGAATTGCTCGACCGGCACCACGATGAGCTGGCTGAAATCATCAGCCGCGAACACGGCAAAGTGTTCTCCGACGCCAAGGGCGAAGTCACCCGTGGTATCGAGATCGTCGAGTTCGCCTGTGGCGCGCCAAACCTGTTGAAAACCGATTTCAGCGACAACATCGGCGGCGGCATCGACAACTGGAACCTGCGCCAACCGTTGGGCGTGTGCGCCGGCATCACCCCGTTCAACTTCCCGGTGATGGTGCCGCTGTGGATGATCCCGCTGGCGCTGGCCACCGGTAACTGCTTCATCCTCAAGCCGTCGGAGCGCGACCCGTCCGCCAGTTTGCTGATGGCCCGCCTGCTGACCGAAGCCGGTCTGCCCGACGGTGTGTTCAACGTGGTGCAGGGTGACAAGAGCGCGGTAGACGGCCTGTTGCAGCACCCGAATATCGAGGCGATTTCGTTTGTTGGCTCCACGCCGATTGCCGAGTACATCCACCAGCAGGCCACTCAGCGCGGCAAGCGTGTGCAGGCGTTGGGCGGGGCGAAGAACCATATGATCGTGATGCCCGACGCCGACCTGGATCAGGCGGCTGACGCCTTGATCGGCGCGGCTTACGGCTCGGCCGGCGAGCGCTGCATGGCGATCTCGATTGCGGTGGTGGTGGGCGATGTCGGCGACAGGCTGATCGAAAAACTGCTGCCGCGTATCGACCAGTTGAAGGTCGGCAACGGTATGCAAAAAGACAGCGAGATGGGCCCGCTGGTTACCGCCGAACACAAGGCCAAGGTCGAAGGGTTTATCGACCAGGGCGTGGCCCAGGGCGCGAAGCTGATCGTCGACGGTCGTGGCTTCAAGGTGCCGGGCGCGGAGGGTGGTTTCTTCGTCGGTGCGACCTTGTTCGATAACGTCACCACCGAAATGAGCATCTACCAGCAAGAGATTTTCGGGCCGGTGCTGGGCATCGTGCGGGTGGCGGATTTTGCCAGTGCCGTGGCCTTGATCAACGCCCATGAGTTCGGCAACGGCGTGTCGTGCTTTACCAGCGACGGCGGCATTGCCCGTGCCTTTGCCCGCACCATCAAGGTCGGGATGGTCGGCATCAACGTGCCGATTCCGGTGCCGATGGCCTGGCATTCGTTCGGTGGCTGGAAGCGCTCGCTGTTCGGCGACCACCACGCCTATGGCGAAGAAGGCATTCGTTTCTACAGCCGCTACAAGAGCGTCATGCAACGCTGGCCCGACAGCATCGCCAAGGGCCCTGAATTCAGCATGCCAACTGCCAAGTAACGTTTTCGAGTGTGGAGCACAACAATAATGAAGTCGCCTCTACGTTTTGCCCTGAACCGCATGGTCGCCCCCAGCCTTTCCCTGGCGGATTTTATCCAGCTGGCGGTGACCCTGAAATGCGACGCCATCGAGATCCGCAACGACCTCAAGGGCATCGAGATTGAAGACGGCACCCCTGCCAGCCGCGTGCGCGAATTGTGCGCGGTGCATGGCATCACGGTGCTGTCGATCAACGCGCTGTACCCCTTCGATGTGTGGAATGACGAACGCCGCGCCCAGGCCATCAAGCTGGCGGCCTATGCCCGCGAATGCGGCGCGCAGGCGTTGGTGATGTGCCCGTTGAACGACCGCGCCGACTCGCGCAACGAAGCCCAGCGCGCGGCCGGTTTGCGCACCGCCTTGAGTGAACTGGCGCCGATCCTGCGGGAATACGGGATTCTCGGTTTTGTCGAACCCCTGGGGTTTGAAGAATGCTCCCTGCGCCGCAAGCGCGTGGCAGTGGATGCGATCAAGGCCATCGGCGGGCTGGATGTGTTCCGCGTGGTGCATGACACCTTCCACCACCACCTGGCCAGTGAACATGAGTTCTTCCCCGAACTGACCGGGCTGGTGCATATCTCCGGTGTGGAAGATGCCGACGCACCGCTGAACTCGATCCGCGACGGCCACCGCGTGCTGGTGGGCGAGGCTGACATCCTCGGCAATGCCGCGCAGATCGACACGCTGCTCAGCACCGGCTACAGCGGCCACCTGTCATTCGAACCGTTCGCCGAAAGCGTGCACGGCCTGGCAGATATCAAGCAGGCGTTGGGGGCGAGTATCGCCCACCTGCAGAAACGATAAGGGGCACCTCATGACCACAACCCGATTGACCATGGCCCAGGCCCTGGTGAAGTTTCTGGATAACCAGTACATCGAAGTCGATGGTGTGCAGAGCAAGTTTGTCGCCGGCATCTTCACGATTTTTGGCCACGGCAATGTGCTGGGCCTGGGCCAGGCCCTGGAGCAGGACAGCGGCGACCTGGTGGTGCATCAGGGCCGCAACGAACAAGGCATGGCCCACGCGGCGATTGGTTTTGCCAAGCAGCACTTGCGCCGCAAGATCTACGCGTGCTCCTCCTCGGTGGGGCCGGGTGCGGCGAATATGTTGACCGCCGCGGCGACCGCGACCGCCAACCGGATTCCGTTGCTGCTGTTGCCCGGTGATGTCTACGCCAGTCGCCAGCCCGATCCGGTACTGCAACAAATCGAACAGTTCCACGACTTGAGCATCAGCACCAACGACGCGTTTCGTGCGGTCAGCAAATACTGGGACCGCATCAACCGCCCGGAACAGCTGATGACGGCGGCGATCCACGCCATGCGCGTGCTCACCGACCCGGCGGAAACCGGCGCCGTGACCCTGGCCCTGCCGCAGGATGTACAGGGCGAAGCCTGGGATTACCCGGATTACTTCCTGCAAAAACGCGTGCACCGTATCGACCGTCGCCCGGCGACCGAAGCGATGCTGGGGGATGCCGTGGCGGCGTTCAAGGGCAAGCGCAAACCGCTGATCGTGTGTGGCGGCGGGGTCAAATACTCCGGGGCGAATGCCGCGCTGCAAGCCTTTGCCGAACGCTTCGACATTCCTTTCGCGGAAACCCAGGCGGGCAAAAGTGCGGTGGTTTCAAGCCATCCACTGAACCTCGGCGGTCTTGGTGAAACCGGCTGCCTGGCGGCGAACCTGCTGGCACCCGAGGCGGATCTGATCATTGGTATCGGTACGCGCTATACCGATTTCACCACGTCGTCGAAGTCACTGTTCAAGCATCCTGAGGTGCAGTTTCTCAACCTGAATATCAGCCCGTGCGACGCACTGAAACTCGATGGCGTGCAGTTGCTGGCGGATGCCAAGGTTGGCCTGGAAGCACTGGCTGAAGCCTTGGGCGACTACCGTTCCAGCTGGGGGGATCAGCCACGGGATGCCAAGGCGCAATTGGACGTCGAAGTCGACCGGATCTACCAGGCGGAATACCAGACTGAAAACTTCGTCCCTGAAATCAACGACCACATGGACCCGGCGGTGCTGCGTGAGTTTATCGAGCTGACCGGTTCCTGCCTGACCCAAAGCCGCGTACTCGGTGTGCTCAACGAAGCCCTGGCCGACGACGCAATCATCGTCGCCGCTGCCGGCAGCCTGCCGGGTGACTTGCAGCGCAGCTGGCGCAGCAAGGGCGTCAACACCTACCACGTCGAATACGGTTATTCGTGCATGGGCTACGAGGTCAACGCCGCATTGGGCGTGAAGCTGGCCGAGCCCGAGCGCGAGGTGTACGCACTGGTGGGCGACGGCTCGTACATGATGCTGCACTCGGAGCTGGCCACCTCGATCCAGGAGCGGCGCAAGATCAACGTGGTGCTGCTGGACAACATGACCTTCGGCTGCATCAACAATTTGCAGATGGAACACGGCATGGACAGCTTCGGCACCGAGTTCCGCTTCCGCAACCCCGAGACCGGCAAGCTCGACGGCGGTTTTGTTCCGGTGGACTTCGCTATGAGTGCGGCGGCCTATGGTTGCAAGACCTACAAGGTCAACACCGTGGAGCAGTTGCAGGCGGCGCTGGCCGATGCGCGCACGCAAACCGTGTCGACGCTGATTGATATCAAGGTCCTGCCGAAAACCATGATCCACAAATACCTGTCGTGGTGGCGCGTCGGTGTGGCGCAGGTGTCCACCAGCGCGCGCACCGATGCGGTGGCCAAACAACTCAATGAACGCCTGGCCAAGGCCCGGCAGTACTAATAACAAGAGGAGTGTTTTCATGTCTTTGAAGTTGGGTGTTATCGGTACTGGCGCCATCGGCCAGGATCACATTCGTCGCTGCAGCCAGACCTTGCTCAACAGCCAGGTGGTGGCCGTGACCGACATCAACCTTGAGCAGGCGGCCAAGGTCGTCGCTGACCTGAAACTCACCGCCGAGGTGTACCCGGACGGCCACGCGCTGATCAATTCGCCGCAGGTCGAGGCGATCCTGGTGACCTCATGGGGCCCGAGCCACGAAGAATTTGTGTTGGCGGCGATTGCGGCCGGCAAACCCGTGTTCTGCGAGAAGCCGCTGGCGGTGACTGCCGAAGGCTGCCGCAAGATCGTCGAGGCCGAAGTGGCCCACGGCAAGCGCCTGGTGCAGGTGGGTTTCATGCGTCCGTATGACCAAGGCTATCGCGCCTTGAAAGCCGTGATCGACAGCGGCCAGATCGGCGAGCCGCTGATGCTGCACTGTGCCCACCGCAACCCGAGGGTGGGTGAGAACTACAAGACCGACATGGCGATCACCGACACCCTGATCCACGAGCTGGATGTGTTGCGCTGGTTGCTGGCCGATGACTACGTGTCGGTGCAGGTGGTGTTCCCGCGTAAATCGAGCAAGGCGCTGGCCCATCTGCGTGACCCGCAGATCGTGCTGCTGGAAACCGCCAAGGGCACGCGCATCGATGTGGAAGTGTTTGTGAACTGCCAGTACGGCTACGACATCCAGTGCGAAGTGGTGGGGGAGACCGGTATTGCGAAATTGCCGGAGCCGTCCCAGGTGCAGATGCGCAGCGGGGCCAAGTTGTCGAATGCGATCCTGATGGATTGGAAAGACCGGTTCATCGCGGCGTATGACGTTGAGCTGCAGGCGTTTATCGACGGTGTAAGGGCAGGGCAAGTGGGGGGGCCGTCGGCGTGGGATGGTTTTGCAGCGGCGGTGGCGGCGGATGCGTGTATTGAGGCGCAGAACAGTGGGCAGATTGTGAAAGTGGGCCTGCCACCCCGTCCGCATTTCTACGGCTAACCACAACCCTCACTGATGTAACGCAGTCAGTGTGGGAGCGGGCTTGCTCGCGAATGCGGCCTTTCAGTCAACATTTGCATCGACTGACCCACCGCATTCGCGAGCAAGCCCGCTCCCACATTTGACCGAGTTCCTACCTCAAATTCGGGAGATCTCAAGCATGCGCATCGCATTAGACCCCTACATGTACCGCCACCTGCCCCTCGGCCAAATGGTCGACAAGGCCGCCGAGCTCGGCTACCAGCACATCGAACTCTCGCCCCGGGAAGACTTCCTGCCGTTCTACAAGGCCCCCCGGGTCGACCGCGCGCGCATCAAGGAATTTCGCAAGGCCCTGAGCGACGCCGGCGTGCAACTCTCATCCCTGCTGCCCATGTACCACTGGGCCGCCGCCGACGAAGGCCTGCGGGTTGCCGCCGTGCGCAACTGGAAGCGCGCGATCCAGATCGCCGTGGAAATGGACTGCGAGCTGGTCAACACCGAATTCACCGGCCAGTCCGACAACCCGTTGGTGTGCGAAAACCAGTTCATGCGCTCCATGGACGAGCTGATGCCGGAGTTCGAGCGCGAAGGCATCAAGCTGGATATCCAGGCGCATCCGTACGACTTCTGCGAGCGCAACAACGAGTCGGTGGACATCATTCGCGGCCTCGACCGCGACTGGATCAACTACCTCTACGCCGCGCCGCACACCTTCTTCTATGACGACGGCAAGGGCGATATCGCCTCGATGCTCAAGTACGCAGGCTCCAAGCTCAGCCACTTGATCATTGCCGACACTTACAACCACCGGGCGTCGTCCAACCTGCGCTACATCGTCAACCCGCCGGGCGTCACCGCCACCGTGCACCAGCACCTGGACATCGGCCAGGGCGAGGTGAACTGGGAGGCGTTTTTCGGCACTCTGCGGGAAATCAAGTTCGACGGCATTGCCACGGTGTCGGTGTTTGCCTGGGAAGACCGGCCGGATGAGTCCAACCGGATGATGCTGGAGCGGGTGACCCGCGAGTTGTGCTGTTAGACCGTTGTGGCGTGCCCTGTGGCGAGGGAGCTTGCTGCCGTTGGGGTGCGAAGCGCCCCGAAAAGCTTGCGACTGCTACGCAGTCGAGCGGGAGCAAGCTCCCTCGCCACAATTAACCAAGGAGTATTTGTATGCGAATCGGACTGGTTGGATACGGCAAAGGCGGCCGTGTATTTCATGCACCCCTGATAGCCAGCCTGCCGGGGGCGACCTTTGTCGGCGTGGTGACACGGTCATCCGAACGTCGCCAGCAACTGGCGACGGATCACCCCGGAGTGAAGGCCTTCGACAGTATCGGGCAGATCACCGAGGCCGGTGTCGACGTGCTGGTGATCTCCACCACCCTCAAGGGCCGTCCGGCCCTGGTGCTGGAGGCCATCGAACACGGTGTGGCGGTGGTCAGCGACAAACCCTTTGCCAGCAATGCCGAACAGGCCCAGGCCTTGATCACCGCCGCCGAGCGCCAGGGCGTGCTGCTCAGCGTCTACCAGAACCGGCGCTGGGATTCGGACTTCCTCACCCTGCGCAAGCTGATCGACGCCGGAGCCCTGGGCACCGTCACCCGCTTTGAATCCCGGGTGGAGCGCTACAACCCGGGCTCGGTGGGCAATGCCAGCGGCGGCGGCTTCCTGCGGGACCTGGGCAGCCACCTGGTGGACCAGGCCATGCAACTGTTCGGCCCGGTGGACCGGGTGTTCGCGCAGTTGCACTACACCGCCGATGAGCCGAACGTAGACCACGGCTTCTTTGTATCGCTGACCCACGCCAACGGGGTGATTTCACACCTGTGGGGCAGCGCCCTGCAAAACAGCCAGGCCCCGCGGTTTCGGGTGAATGGCACGGCCGGTTGCTACACCATCGAAGGGCTGGACGGCCAGGAAGAGGCGCTGCTGGCCGGCAAGACCCCGAAAACCGAAGGCGAGCACTGGGGCGCTGAAGAACATCGACGCTGGGGCTGGTTCGAGCAGGGGCCGGATCGTGAGCGGGTGCCGTCGGAAAAGGGCCGTTGGAATCAGTTCTACAGTCAGCTGCAAAGCGCGGTGGAAGGCCACGGCGAGTTGCCGGTGAACGTCCTGGATGCGCTGGCAACCACCCGCGTACTGGACGCCGCGCGCCTGAGTTCAGAGCGCCAGCAGGTAGTGGAAATGGCGGCTATGGAGCCTCATGGATGAAAAATAGAATAAAATTCTAAAACAGGTTGATATGGAAATTATTTTCCAATAAAGTCATTCCAGGTTGCATAAAGTACGTTCGGACTCGATTCGGGCGACTCGACAAAAACAAGATCAAAACAACCAGGTACCGTCAGATGAAAATCTTCAACGCTGTACTGCGAGTTTTACGTCCTGCCCTCCAGCCACGCGGTCTGCCCCGCGCCCGGCCGTTTTACTTTTCCCTCCTGAATGTCCTGTGCGTCGAAAGCAAGGGTTCCCTGGTGTGCTGCATTCCGGGGGCGCCGATCGTTCGACTGCCGACCGCTTCGCTCTGAAAAACGCAACGTCCACAAAACCAACAAGAAATTGGAGACAGACCGTTCATGAAGACCCCGATCCGTTTTACCGCGCTGGCCCTGTCCATGATGCTCGCCACTGGTTTCGCCACGGCGGCCGATATCAAGGTGGGCGTGAGCATGTCGGCGTTCGATGACACCTTCCTGACTTACCTGCGCGAGGACATGGACAAGCAAGCCAAGTCCTACCCCAAGGGTGACGGCGTGCAGCTGCAGTTCGAAGACGCCCGCGCCGATGTGGTCAAGCAACTGAGCCAGGTCGAGAACTTTATCAGCCAGAAAGTCGACGCCATCATCGTCAACCCGGTCGACACGGCGTCTACCGCCAATATCAGTAAAGCGGCCCTCGCAGCGGGCATTCCGCTGGTGTACGTCAACCGTCGTCCCGACCAGACGGATCTGCCCAAAGGCATCGTGGCCGTGACCTCCAATGACGTCGAGGCGGGCCGCCTGCAAATGCAGTACATCGCCGAAAAGCTCGGCGGCAAGGGCAAGATCGTGATCCTGCTGGGTGACCTGGCGAACAACTCCACCACCAACCGCACCAAGGGGGTGAAGGAAGTCCTGGCCAAATACCCAGGCATCACCATCGAGCAGGAACAGACCGGCATCTGGCTGCGTGACAAGGGCATGACCTTGGTCAACGACTGGCTGACCCAAGGTCGTGAATTCAACGCGGTGCTGGCCAACAACGACGAGATGGCCATCGGTGCGTCCATGGCGTTGAAGTCGGCGGGCACGAAGCCGGGCACCGTGTTGATCGCCGGGGTGGATGGCACACCGGACGGTTTGAACGCGATTACCAAGGGCGACATGGCCGCGTCGGCGTTCCAGGACGCCAATGGCCAGGCCGTGGGTTCGGTGGAAGCGGCGCGCAAGATGGCCAGGCACGAGCCGGTCGAGCAGAACGTGGTGATCCCGTTCAAGCTGATCACCCCGGACAACGTCAAAGACTTCAAGTAGCCCTTAATAACAACAATAAACCGGCAGGGCAGCCACGGCGGCCCTGCTGACGGAGTACCCGATATGTTTGCTCAAGCGACTGCTTCCCAGCCTCCCGGTATCCAGCCCTTGGTACTGGAAGAACCCTATCTGCTGGAGATCTCCAACATCAGCAAAGGCTTTCCCGGCGTCGTGGCCCTGGCCGATGTGCAGCTGCGGGTGCGCCCCGGCTCGGTGCTGGCGCTGATGGGCGAGAACGGCGCGGGCAAGTCGACACTGATGAAGATCATCGCCGGCATCTATCAGCCCGACGCCGGTGAAATCCGCTTGCGTGGCAAGCCGATCAAATTCGAAACACCGCTGGCAGCGCAGAAGGCCGGGATCGCGATGATCCACCAGGAACTCAACCTGATGCCGCACATGAGCATCGCCGAGAACATCTGGATCGGTCGCGAACAGCTCAACGGCCTGCACATGGTCAACCACCGGGAAATGCACCGCTGCACCGCGCAATTGCTGGAGCGGCTGCGGATCAATCTCGACCCGGAGGAACACGTCGGTAACCTGAGCATTGCCGAGCGGCAGATGGTCGAGATTGCCAAGGCGGTGTCCTATGACTCCGACATCCTGATCATGGATGAACCGACCTCCGCCATTACCGACAAGGAAGTGGCCCACCTGTTTTCGATCATTGCCGACCTCAAGTCCCAGGGCAAAGGCATCATCTACATCACCCATAAAATGAACGAAGTATTCGCCATCGCCGATGAAGTGGCGGTGTTCCGCGATGGCGCCTATATCGGCCTGCAGCGGGCCGACAGCATGGACAGCGACAGCCTGATCTCGATGATGGTGGGGCGTGAGCTGAGCCAGCTGTTCCCGGTGCGCGACAAGCCCATCGGCAATCTGCTGCTGTCGGTGCGCGACCTGCGCCTGGATGGGGTATTCCAGGGCGTGTCGTTCGACCTGCACGCCGGCGAAATTCTCGGTATCGCCGGGCTGATGGGCTCCGGGCGGACCAATGTGGCCGAAACCATTTTCGGCATCACCCCAAGCTCCGGCGGCGAGATCCAGTTGGACGGCAAGACCGTGCGCATCACCGACCCGCATATGGCCATCGAGAAGGGCTTCGCGCTGCTGACCGAAGACCGCAAGCTCAGCGGCCTGTTCCCCTGCCTGTCGGTACTGGAAAACATGGAGATGGCTGTGCTGCCGCATTACTCCGGCAATGGCTTTATCCAGCAAAAAGCCCTGCGTGCCCTGTGCGAAGACATGTGCACCAAGCTGCGGGTGAAAACCCCGTCGCTGGAGCAATGCATCGACACCTTGTCCGGTGGCAACCAGCAAAAAGCCCTGTTGGCCCGCTGGCTGATGACCAACCCACGGCTGCTGATCCTCGACGAACCCACTCGCGGTATCGACGTGGGCGCCAAGGCCGAGATCTACCGGCTGATTTCCTACCTGGCCAGCGAAGGCATGGCGGTGATCATGATTTCCTCGGAGCTGCCCGAGGTGCTGGGCATGAGCGACCGGGTGATGGTGATGCACGAAGGCGACCTGATGGGCACCCTGGACCGCGCGGATGCGACCCAGGAAAAAGTCATGCAACTGGCTTCCGGTATGACGGCGGTCCACTAACGAACAGACGGCGCCGGCCCGTTGTGGCCGGCGCAACGCGATAAAAAAGGTGAGTGGTTATGAACGCGATACTGGAAAGCAAACCCGAGGAAAAGAAGCCCGCTGCGGCGCCGGTCAAGCACCGTCGACGCATGCCCACCGAGCTGAGCATCCTGCTGGTGCTGATTGGCATCGGCCTGGTGTTTGAGTTGTTCGGCTGGATCGTGCGCGACCAGAGCTTCCTGATGAACTCCCAGCGCCTTGTATTGATGATCCTGCAAGTTTCGATCATCGGCCTGCTGGCGATTGGCGTGACCCAGGTGATCATCACCACCGGTATCGATTTGTCCTCGGGCTCGGTGCTGGCGTTGTCGGCGATGATCGCCGCCAGCCTGGCGCAGACTTCCGACTTTTCCCGTGCGGTGTTTCCGTCATTGACTGACCTGCCGGTGTGGATACCGGTGGCGATGGGCCTGGGCGTGGGGCTGCTGGCGGGGGCGATCAACGGCAGTATCATTGCGGTCACCGGGATTCCACCGTTTATTGCGACCCTCGGCATGATGGTCTCGGCCCGTGGCCTGGCGCGTTACTACACCGAAGGCCAGCCGGTGAGCATGCTCTCGGACTCCTACACGGCCATCGGCCACGGCGCGATGCCGGTGGTGATCTTCCTGGTGGTGGCGGTGATCTTCCATATCGCCCTGCGCTACACCAAGTACGGCAAGTACACCTACGCCATCGGCGGCAACATGCAGGCGGCGCGCACCTCGGGCATCAACGTCAAGCGCCACCTGATCATCGTCTACAGCATCGCCGGCCTGCTGGCAGGCCTGGCCGGTGTAGTGGCGTCGGCACGGGCGGCCACCGGGCAGGCGGGCATGGGCATGTCCTATGAGCTGGACGCGATTGCCGCTGCGGTGATCGGCGGTACCAGCCTGGCGGGCGGGGTAGGGCGCATCACCGGCACCGTGATCGGCGCGTTGATTCTCGGCGTGATGGCCAGCGGGTTTACCTTCGTCGGCGTGGATGCGTACATCCAAGACATCATCAAGGGCCTGATCATCGTGGTGGCGGTGGTGATCGACCAATATCGCAACAAGCGCAAACTCAAGCGCTGACACGGTCCTCAAGGCCGCATCGGTCAAAATGTGGGAGCGGGCTTGCTCGCGAAGACGGTGTATCAGTTAAACATTCAGTGACTGACACACTGCCTTCGCGAGCAAGCCCGCTCCCACATTTAACCGTTTGTCTTCTATATAGCTCCACAACACTGAATTTCTTGCTATAAACGCACTCCGATGACCATTCGCCGAGCCCGTCCTGGTGCCTTTGCGGGTTATCTTGGAAAAAATGCCTGTCATTTCAGTTGCTGAGCCCTCAAGTCGGCCTTAGACTGCCGCCCCTCGTAAATTGAGTGCCGGGTGGCGCTTGAAATGGACGGCGCCTTTCCGAGACCTGCAGAGGTCGGCCGGAACGCTCCCTTATTCGCCTTAATGCACGTATTTTTTATAGAGAAATCAATGACAAAGGAAAAGTTGCTGGCCATGCCGGCGGATGACTACATGAATGCCGAGCAGCACGCTTTTTTCGAGAAGTTGTTGCAGGACATGAAAGTGGAACACCACGAGCGCATCGAGCAGAACCGCATCGCCATTGAAAGCCTGGACACCCCGGCAGACCCGGCCGACGCTGCTTCTGTCGAAGAAGAGCGCACCTGGCTGGTGAACGCCATCGACCGCGACCAGCGCATGCTGCCGCAACTTGAACAGGCCCTGGGCCGTATCAAGGAAGACTCCTTCGGCTGGTGCGACGACAGCGGCGAGCCTATCGGCCTCAAGCGCCTGCTGATCAGCCCGACCACCAAGTACTGCATCGAAGCGCAAGAGCGCCACGAGCAAATCGACAAGCACCAGCGTCAAGCCTGATGCCCCCCGTGTAGGAGCGAGCTTGCTCGCGAAGGTCGTTCACGATAACGCGGGAAACCTGATACCCAACGGTGCTCTCAGGTTCTTCGCGAGCAAGCTCGCTCCTACATAGATTTCGCCCGTATTACCGCTGTCTATTGATCTGCTGCAAGCCCCCCACTAAAGGCCCATGGATAATGGCCACATAGTGGCGTCTAATGCAGTCACAATAACGACAAGCAGCGGGGTAACGAACATGGCTGGAGACGGATCTCTCATGGGCGCAGCAGTGTCACCACCCGTGGTGGCGCGACAGTTGCCCGGCTGGTTGACGCCGCTCCTGCAAAGTACCGCCCTGGTGCTGTTGCTGCTGGGCCTGGCGTTCGCCCAACTCTCGATTTACCTGTGCCTGCCGGTGGCCCTGCTGCTGATCTGGCTGCCCCGCCTGAAACATCGCACCCACAATGCCGCACCGGCCGAAGCCACCGATGCCATCGGCGAGCTGACCCGCGACCTGTCCTACACCACCAGCCATAACGCGTTGTCTGCTGCGGGCGTGGCCTATGCGGTCAAGCAACTGGCGGCCAGGCTGCAATCTCAATTGGGCGCGGCGAAGCAGATCGTCAGCAGTGCCGAAGTGATGATCGGCACCGAGCAGGTCACCTCGCAACTGAGCCGCCAGGCCCTCGGCGCGGCCAGCCAGGCCCATCAGCGCAGTACCGAAGGGCGTGAGGTGCTGGCGCAATCCATCACCCGTATGCATCAGCTCAGCCAGCGCGCCAACGACAGCCGTCAATTGATCGAGGCCTTGAGCCAGCGCAGCGAAGAAATCCAGCGCGTCACCCTGGTGATCCAGTCGATCGCCAGCCAGACCAACCTGCTGGCATTGAACGCGGCGATTGAAGCCGCGCGGGCCGGTGAGCATGGTCGCGGGTTTGCGGTGGTCGCCGACGAGGTGCGTGGCCTGGCTGGGCGAACCGCCACGGCGACCGATGAAGTCGGGGTGATGGTGGCGGATATCCAGCAGCGTACCGCCCAGGTGGTGGAGCAGATCCGGCAATTGTCGGCGGATTTGCAATCCGGTGTAGAGCAGGTGGAGCACGCCGGCGAGCAACTGGACAGCATCGCCAGCCTGGCAGCGGATGTCGAAGGCCAGGTCAATGAAATCGCTCAGGGCACCGACACCAACCGCGCCCAACTCGACAGCTTGTTCCATGCGGTGGAGCAGATGCGCAGCGATTTGACCGTCAGCGACCAGCAGACCCAACAGTTGGCCGCCGCCGCCGTACAAATGGAAGGCCAGGCTGAAACCATCAGCGAGCGCCTTGCCGAGGTCGGCCTGGACGACTACCACCAGCGCATCTATGACCTGGCCCGCGAAGGCACGAGCCGCATCGCCGCGCAGTTTGAAGCCGACGTCCTGCAAAACCGCATCAGCCTCGATGACCTGTTCGACCGCAGCTACACCGCCATTCCCAACACGCGGCCAAGCAAGTACCACACGCGTTTTGACGGCTACACCGACCAGGTGCTGCCGGCCATACAGGAAGCCCTGTTGCCCCGGCATGAGGGCCTGGTATTCGCCATCGCCTGCACGCCACAGGGTTATGTGCCAACCCACAACAAGGTGTTCTCCCAAGCGTTGACCGGCGATGCCCAAGTGGACGCGGTACAAAATCGTACCAAGCGCAAGTTTGAAGACCGCACGGGAATCCGCTGCGGCAGCCACCAGCAGGCGGTCTTGCTGCAGACCTACACCCGCGATACCGGGGAGTTGATGCACGACTTGTCCGTGCCGATCACGGTCAATGGCCGGCATTGGGGCGGCTTGCGCCTGGGCTACAGACCTGAGGGCCGCTGACCCACGAGGGCGATTGTTGCAGGTAATGCAAGGGAGCTATTCCGGGGATAGCTTTTTCCAACTGGAAGAAAACCGTAGCATGGCGAACATTGTTAGCCAGCTAACTAATTTTCCGGAGGCGCTCCATGCAAACCAAAGTCGATGTGGCTGTGATGATTGGCAGTGGCGTACCGCCCACCCTGCGTGCGCTGGGGCAAAAGGCCTGTTGGGTAGTGTTGCTCAATGGCGAGCAGCGCGGCACGGCGTTCGCCAGTCGCGACGAAGCCGAAGAGTGCAGGGCTGCCTGGGAGGCGCTGTTGCACCTGGAGCAGTCAGACAGCCTGCATTGAAGGCTCAGGGTTGCTGGTGCAGGCGCTGGTTCAGTTCGTCGACCGCGATCGCCCAGACTGCGTCTTCACGCAGTTCATCCTTAAGGAATTGGGCTTGTTGCGGTGACCAGAAATCCGCGTCAATCAGCTTTACGTCATTGGGCAGGGTGTGTTTGCCGATAAAGGCGTCAATCGCCTCGGGGGACGATTCCAGTCCAAGTTGTTCAAACAGGTCTTCGAGGGTGTAGGTCTGCGCTTCCATATCGTTCTCCATGCGGGCTGATCATCGTATGCATGGGAGGGTTGTTGCGGGACAGAGTTCGATCGGATTGTCGCGCCGGGTAATCAGGAGGTCAGCGCGCCGGAATCAACGGCGGCCTTAAGGGCTTTTGCGGCTTCCTTGGCAGCCGTGTTGGCAGCGTCTACGGTTTTGAACCAGCGGTCCTTTTCTACCTGGTGAGTCGTCACGGTGGTCAGGGGAGCCTTGGCCCGCATCACAATCACGGCCTGGAACTCACCGTCTACTTCCCTGGCTTCGCCATGGATGAAAAATTCGCCAATATCAAATTCCGTCACGTATAGCCTTCCCTTGGAGGTAATTGCGCTGATGAAACCTGAACCGCAAGGGCACAAATCTCAATGGACGGACCAGTATGGCAGTTGTTACGCGCTGGCGGCGCAGTAAAGTCAACCAGATGACGAAACGCCAGCCGCGCCTCAGCCGTGTGGCGCTTGCAGGATGGCTTCCAGCTGTCGGGCCAGTTCGCAGGCCTGGCTATGGCCGCTGCGAAAACCTTTGATCCGCCCACTGGGCACTTCAAGGATATGGAAAAAGTTTCTCCCGGCGGGGACTACCCGATAGAGCGCCGAATGCAGGCAACTGTCGTGGGTGTATAGGGAGTAGAATTCCCCGTCATCGATAAAAGATGAACCTGTGTTCGAAGGTGTGGCAATCGGTTGAGGTCGTTGCATAATCAGCTCCTGTCGATCGACATTGCGTACCCGCTTGCAGTATTTCGAGTGGTTTTGACCCGTGTTGCTGTTTTAGTATTGTCGTCAGTGTCCGGCGTCCGGTTCCATCCAAAGCATTAGTTTCTGTGTTGGATGTCGGAAACTGCATTTTTTAAAGGGTTATTGTCTGAAGTGGGTCGGCCAGTATTCTCTGGTCGTTAAACCTGTGATTTCCTGCAACGCCTGGCGACCTGCGTAAGGTGCGTCGGGCACGCCTGTACTAGTCTCATGGCCTGGCAGCGTGATCTTCTTCAGTTTTTATCAGTGGATTTGTTGTGTGATCGTGCCGTTTCCGGCCGTTTTTTTGTGCTGCCCGCTTGGGCGGACAGCACCCTTTTGATGTGGGGGCGTTTCCTTGGCAGTCAGTAATCTGGATATGCACGCGTTATTCGTGCTGGGTGATTTGCGCGCAAAGTTGGTCAAGCAGTTTCAATCCCGTTTCGTCTACGTCACTGAGCAGACACCTGAAGGTATCTACATCGCCGAGATCGATACTGAAGCTGCGCTGGTGGTGGACGACAAACCGCGCCTGGAACTCAAGGTCGGTGATCATTTCCGGGCCGCTGTATTGCCCAGCCGCGAAGGCGGCAAGTTCGAACTGAAGTTTCGCGATATCAAGTTGACGGTGTATGGCCTGGGCGATTACGCCTTTGTGTCCTCGGCCGAAGGCCAGGGCATTGTGTTCAAGGAAGGCCACAGCGTGATGCTGGTGTTTGCCGCCAATGAGCAATTGGTAGAAGGCCTGACCAAGACCCTGAAGGCCGTCACCGGCAAGGCCGCCAAATGGCGCAAGGGTGAACTCGTGACCTTCAAGGCCAGCGAGTAATGAGCCAGGGTAGGGCGCAGTTCCACGAGCAGCACCTGCTCGATGCCCAAGCCACGGCGGCTCAATTGTTTGCCCGCAAGGCCGAGTTGCAGGGCGCCTGGTTGAGCTGGGTCGCCGGCCAACTGTATGAACTCAAGCCCGCCGAATTCGCCAGCATGGTGCGCCGCGAGTTGCAGCGGCTGAACAATCCTGCGTAAAAACCGGCAACCTGCCATGTTCCCCGGAACCTCTACTACAGTTGAGTTGACTTAAGTATTCAGAGGCTTCGCGGTGTTACAGCAAAGCCATTCGCGATTGCTGTAAGGCATGAGGTGCAAAGCATGAAAGGAATTCGAGCACTGTTGGCAGCCTCACTGACGACCCTGAGTCTGTCGGTGGCGTCGCTGCCGGTATCAGCGGCCCAGGCGCCGATTCATTTTGCCGACCTGAACTGGGAAAGCGGCAGCCTGATCACCGAGGTGCTGCGGGTGATTGTCGAAAAGGGCTATGACTTGCCCACCGACACCTTGCCCGGCACCACCATCACCCTGGAAACCGCCCTGGCGAAAAACGACATCCAGGTGATCGGCGAAGAGTGGGCCGGCCGCAGCCCGGTGTGGGTCAAGGCCGAGGCCGAAGGCAAAGTGGTGGGCCTTGGGGATATCGTCAAGGGCGCCACTGAAGGCTGGTGGGTGCCGGAGTACGTGGTCAAGGGCGACCCGGCCAAAGGCATCAAGCCCCTCGCGCCGGACCTGCGCAGCGTGAAGGATCTGGCGCGCTACAAGGACGTGTTCAAGGACCCGGAAGCACCGAGCAAGGGCCGTTTCCTCAACAGCCCGATTGGCTGGACCTCGGAAGTGGTCAACAAGCAAAAGCTCAAGGCCTACGGGCTTGACGACAGCTATGTGAATTTCCGCAGTGGTTCGGGTGCTGCGCTGGATGCCGAGATTGCTTCCTCGATCCGTCGGGGCAAGCCGGTGCTGTTCTATTACTGGTCGCCTACACCGTTGATGGGGCGCTACAAGCTGATCCAGCTGGAAGAGCCACCATTTGATGCCGAGGCGTGGAAAACGCTGACCGATGCAGACAATCCTGACCCGAAACCTACACGTTCCCTGGCCTCCAAGCTGAGCATCGGAGTGTCCACGCCGTTCCAGAAGGAGCATCCGCAGATCGCCGAGTTCTTTGCCAAGGTCGACTTTCCGATCGAGCCGCTGAACAAGGCGCTGGCCGAAATGAGCGAGAAGCACAGCCAGCCGCGAGAAGTCGCCCAGGCATTCCTCAAGGATCATCCGGAAGTCTGGAAGGCGTGGCTGACTGAGGATGTGGCGCAGAAGGTCGAAGCCAGCCTGAAGTAACACCGATATAACAGCCCGATTGCGATCAAAAATGTGGGAGCGGGCTTGCTCGCGAAAGCGGTTTTTCAGCCAACATTTGTATTGACTGACTCACCGCTTTCGCGAGCAAGCCCGCTCCCACACTGACCTCATTCTTGCCTTGAAACTTGCTGGGCTTTAGAACTTCGTCTGCACCGCCAGCTCAAACGTCCTCGGCGACCCCAGGTAATACGCCGGCGACACATGGGCAAACTCGGCATACACCTCATTGGTCAGGTTACGCACCCGGCCCGTCACGGAGGTGTGTTGATCCACCTTGTAAGTCAAAAACGTCCCGAGCAAGGTATAGGCCGGCACCGTCAGGGTGTTGGCGTTATCGGCATACACCGACGCCACATACCGCGCATCCACACCTCCTTGCCAATCCTCCGCAAAGTCATAGGTCAGCCACAGATTACCCACCTGCCTGGGCACATTGGTCGGCGTATTGCCCTTGCGCGACACCACGGCACCGCTGGCGGTTTTCTCGTTGAAGTCCTCGTATTCGGCATCGACCCACGCATAGTTGCCCTCCAGCAATAGCTTGGGCGTGACCCGCAACGAACTGGCCAGCTCGATACCCTTGGACGTCTGCGCGCCCACCGGAATGCTATTGGTCGGGTCCAGCGGGTCGGTGACGGCGAAGTCCTTGCGCTCGATCCGGTAGGCGGCCACCGTGGCGGAGCCGCGACCGTCCATGTAATCGAACTTGCTGCCCACTTCCCATTGCTTGCCGGTGGACACATCGAACACCTGGGTGGTGCTGCTCGGCTGTTCGGCAGCGGTGCTGTATTGCACGTAGACATTGGCTTGCGGGATGAACTGATACGTCAGGCCAATCCGCCCGGTCACCGGCTCCCAACTGCGTTTGACATGCCGCGGATTGCTGGCGGTGATATCCCGGTGGTTGGTGACTTCAAGGTCAATCGCGTCGTAGCGCAGGCCGGTGAGCAACGACAGCTTGTCGGTCAGGCCCAGGCGGTTCTCGAGGAACAATGCCTTGGTGGTGACGGCGTTGGTCTTGTCCGGATCGAAACCGGGCTTGGTGCCCGGGATGTCATAGAAATGCCCGGGATCATAGTTGTTCGGGTCCACCGTACTGTTGCCTGCCACATTCAACGGATTGTTGGTGGTGCTGTTGACCCTGTACTCGAAGCCGCCCGACCACGTGGTGCTCAAGCCGAAGAACGTGTCGTCATGGCGCAGCTCGAACTGGTTGCCGTTCTGCTCACCCTGGTGCCGTACCTGATAGGCCGTCGAGCGATTCACTGCGCTGTTATCAGCGTTGTACTGGTAGGTTTCCAGGTTGCGATAGTCGCGCTGGCTGTCGAGGTGATAGAGGGTATTTTTCAGCGTGGTGCTGTCATTGATCCGGTAGTCGATGATCGAGCGCACCCAGATCGTGCGTTGCTCATAACGACCGTCGGCCACGTTGTAGTTGTTGAAGCGGTTGTGTTTGTCGATCTTCAACTCGCCCGACTTCGGGTTGAGCACCGGTGTGCCCCAGTAGGGGCTGTCCTCGTGTTCGTCCTGATATTCCAGGGCCAGGGTGTGGGACAGGTTCGGGGTGAAATCACTCAGCAGGGAAAACGCCACGCTCCAGGCATCGCGCTGTTGGCGATCGATATAGGTGTGGTTGGTGTTGCGGCTTACGTCCAGGCGCGCGTAATGCTGGACCTCGGCGCCCGGCTCGGTCAGGGCGTGGTTCAGGCCGAAGGCCATTCCGGCAGTGTCGTAGCTGCCATAGGTGAGCTGACCTTCGGCGGCCTGTTCCTCACGGGTGGCCAGCTTGGTCACGTAGTTCAGCGAACCACCGACGGAGCCGGCGCCGTTGATCAGCGAGGAGGGCCCGCCCACCAGTTCGACCCGGTCATAAATCCACGCATCCACGGGGCGAGCCAGGCCGCCGGACACCGCGACGCCATTGAACATCTGGGTAATCTGGCTGCTGGTAAACCCTCGATAGGAAATGAAACCGCCAAACCCCGGCGGCGCGCTGGCGTTGACCCCGGGCAGGGTATTGGCCGCGTCCTGGAAGGTCTTGGCGCCTCGGCGCTCGATGTCATTGCGGTTGGCAATGCTGATGGACGCCGGGGTTTCCCGCACGCTCAGCCCCAGGCGCGAGGCCACGCCACTGGACTGATCCAGCGCCAGGCCGGCATCACCGGTTTGCTCGCCTTCAATGGTGGTCGTTGCCAGCTCAATCGCCCAGGTGCTGACAGGCAGGCAGCCGAACAGGCCCGCCAAAAGGGGTAAATGTTTCATGGTTGAATCCTGAAAAACTTGGCTTGAAAACAACCCAGTGCCGTCCGCACTCCCGGGGGAGGCAGCCGCGTGGGCCAATCAGAAAAGCGCAGGTATCAGGCGAAGGCGGGCGGGGCGCGCGGATTAGCCGCAGGCCAGGTGAAGCGGGCAGGGATGTCGGCACTGGCAACGATGGCGGGCGGCGGTGCATGGGGTTGCGGAAGCACCGCCACGTTGAGGCTGGAGTTGAGCGCCGGGCCCATGCCGCCGGTGGAGCACAGCGGGCAACCGAAGGCTTTCGAGAGCGTGGGCAGGGATTCATCGGTGGACTTGTAAGGCGCCGGCGCCTGGGTGCGCGGGTCCACCGTACAGAACTGGCCGCCGATGCCGTTGAGCTGCATCCCGACCATTTGCCCGTGGCCGATGCTGCAGGCGAACACATTGAACAGGACGCAGCAGTAGAGCATCCAGGCAATGAGCGAGCGGTCGGTACGGGCGAGTTTCATGGGGCGGCACTTTACCATCAGCCGCCGACGAATTGCCTGCAAAAAATCCCAAGAGGGCTATCCTCTCTCGGACTTTTCCAAGGATATCCAGCCATGAGCTTTTTAGTCGCGCGATGGATCGTCGGGGTTTTTGGCTTTATCAGCCTGGTGCATTTGTACTGGGCGGCCGGCGGCAAATTGGGTGTGACGGCGGCTATTCCGCAGCTGCCGGGTGAATTCGCCAGCGGGCCGCGACCGGCGTTCAAGCCGTCGGCACTGGGAACGTTGCTGGTGGGTGTGGGGTTGGTGGCGATTGCGGTGTTGGTGTGTTTGCGGGCCGGGCTGTATTTCGAGCCGGTGTCCAACCATGCGTTGCAGTGGGGGATTAGTGCAGTAGCACTGGTGATGTTTGCCCGGGCGATTGGGGATTCAGAGCTGGTGGGTTTTTTCAAGAAGGTCGGCGGGTCGCGGTTTGCGCGGCTGGATACGTTTTTTTACTCGCCGCTGTGTTTGGTGTTGGGGGCGGGGTTGTTGGTGGTGGCGTGGAGTTGAGGGGAACGTTTGCCGCAGTAGAGTGAGGGCTGCGTTGTATAAACTACATTCCCGCCTGATGATACGACGTCAGGTGGCCCACAGAAATCAAAGGCTTAGGAAGTAGTTCGTAGGGTATAGGTTAGGTGATCCGTCCGGGCTGCAAAATTTTGTTGTTACACCAGAGCTGGATTTTTTTGTTTCGAATCTGTACTCAAATAAGTCGATAGCATTTTTTGCCCGATCTAGATATTAAAATATTTGATTTCTCGGTTTTAAATTTTCATTGTGTTACATGCGCAATGGCTCAATTTTTTTGAGCGTTGGTTTAAGTAAGGTAATAGGTGTTTTTATCTGTTTGTTGGAATGTCAGTGAAAGCTCACGTCAATTCTCTCTACTTCCAATCTGATAAGTTGTTCGTTTAATGCTGGATGCTCGTAGTGCAAGTCTTGATCGTCAAGTGGCGTAAACGTGTGAAAAGTCTCGTTGCAAAGCCTTCCAAACAGAAAATAAGCATAGCCATGGCCTGTTTTTTCAACCAGACAATCGACTGTGTCGACCCTGATGATTTCGTAGTCGTCGGATAGATTTATTGTCAGATCTGCATCATAGGTTTTTCCTACTTCGATCTCATAAGGGCAAAAGCTGACGAAGCAATTCAATATGGTGCCGTCGATGAGCAACGTCGCATCCTCTTCAACGTGCTCGCTGAGCGCCACCACCTGTGTTTTTTTGTGATTATTCGATGTGAAGCCTGATGGTTTTTTCAGTGAGATCGCCATTTATCGTCCTCCAAAAAACGTTTCCGCTTTTGGTGTGTAGTATTGTTTTTTGGTCACGGCAAGTAGTCGCAGCAAAGAAACAGAGTGAGGCGGATTTATTTGGTTAAAATATCCTGCGTCAAGAGGAGAGACTCTTTTTTGAGTCGAACGTTTAGGTACGTCGCAATTCATGATGTTTGGTGGGAAGTTTGGCTTTCGGCTATTCCTCATGTGTGAATATAACTGTAGACCTCTCGTTGGGTGATTTCTCGGATCTCATTTTTTTGAATTGCGCTGACTAGTTTCTCTTGAACATCAATCATGCTTATAAATTGAGCGGCGGCATGTGTTTCTGAATCAAAGAACCTGCAAAGCACGGTTTGTGGATGAATCTCAAGGAAAGTTTTTATATTTTTGGTAGTCACTTTTTTTTCGAAAATAGTCATGTCGGTCCAAAGCTGTTCTATTGAAGGGACTGACTTTTGCATAATCAAAATTGTTTCGCTTGAACCTTCCAGTGCGGAATTTGTTATATCTCTGGGCAAGGTTGGAATATTTTTTATTATCGAATATATGTTGGTGCTATCATTTTTTCCGAATAGATCTCCATTTTTTATCTGACCAGCCAATTCCTTTTTTAGTAGGTATTCCTCGGTCCTGGAGTAAAAATCTCCCCACCCTATCGACCGCCATTCCCGCTTGATCGGCCATTCTTCTACTAAGCACTCCGCCACGTTGCACCAGGAATCCCAAACGCAGCGAAAGTCATGGTCAATTAAGGTTAATGTGGAAAACTGAGAGTCATCTCTCTGTTCTACCCCGTTCCAAGGTTTTACTCCAGTTTCATTTATATATGCGGTTTTCATGGCTTTCTCTTGAAGTATGTATGTGAGTCATCGCCAATCCTCAAAGGCACCTTTATTCCTCCAATCGTGTTTTTTGTGTTGAAGTGTGGACCGTGATTGCCCTCTACATGACCTAGGGAGTGTTCATGAATCTTAGTGACATGACCTTTTTTAAGGCTGAAAACATATATCCTGCCCGATATGTATCTATCTTGATCACGGATCTTATCCCTTTCAACCGCTATAGGCTGTGCGCTTCGTGGAATACCACCAATCTCTTTAGCTCTTCTCAGCGCTCCATTTCTTGAGAGCTTACTATCGAATCCTTTAGGTGGCTCTACGTCGCCTTCGTTTACCTTGGCTTTGCTCGCTGGGTCCTCAGCACGGTGTGTCGGCTTACATCCATCGCCTCCCGGACAGGTATTCAACCCCAACGGATCCACCCACCCCGTCGGGTTGGGCACGTATTGATATCCGTTCAGCCCACCCGCGAGCTTCGCGGGATCAGGCGTCAGATAGCGACCAACATCCGGATTGTAGTAGCGATGTCGGTTGTAGTGCAGCCCGCTTTCCGGGTCGAAGTATTGGCCCTGGAAGCGCAGCGGGTTGGTGACGGTGTTGATGTCGAGCTTCGCGATTTGGCCGTAGGCGCGGTAGTGCGCGGACCAGACGATTTCGCCGTCGGGTGCGGTGAGTTCTTGTGGGGTGCCCAGGTGGTCGAGTTGGTAGTGGAAGGGTTTTACGTCTTCCGGGCCGTAGCCTTTCAGCAGCGCTAATGGGCGAAAGCTGTTGGGTTCGTAGATATAGCTTTGGTGGTGATCAGCACTGTGTTCGGCAATCAGCGTGTCGCCTTGCCAGAAGAACTCGGTGGTTTGGCTTTTTATCGTTTTGGCGATGCGCCGACCAAACGGGTCATAGCGGTAGCTGGCCCGTGTGCCGTCTGGTTGGGTGACGCCGATCAGGCGGTGCTGGCAGTCGTAACTGTATTCGGTAACTAACTGCTGCGCCCGACCCCGGCGTTCCCGCAGAAGGTTGCCGAAAGCGTCGTAGTCGTAATGGCGGTCGCCTTGCGTCAACAGCCGGTTGCCTTTGACGACGCTGGGCCCTACGCGGTCTTGCATCAGCAGGTTGCCCGCCGGGTCGTGGACGAAGCGTTCCTGCAGATCGTGCGAGTGGTTGGCGCGGGTCAGGCGGTCGAGTGGGTCGTAGTGGTAGTCGTGCTGACCTTTTCGAGTGTCGAGGATGCGGGTGAGGTTGCCGCGTTTGTCGTAGTTGTATTGGCGGCGCTGGTAGCGTTGTTCCTGTTGGGTGATGGCGTGGGCGTGCAGGCGGCCCTGGTCGTCATAGTGGTAGTGGCTGAGGAGTTGGCCTTGCTGGCGCTGGTGTTCGCGGCCGGATTTGAACAGGTGCGAGGTGAGCAGGTTGCCGTTGAGTTCGATGGTGGCGAGGTCGCCGCCTTTGTCGTGGTGAAAGGTGAGGCGGTTGTTATCCGGAAGGCGTAGTTTTTCGAGTTGGCCGCATTCGTCGTATCCATAGCGCAACGTGCCCCAGCCCTGGTGTTCGGCGGTGAGGCGGTTTTGCAGGTCGTATTCGTAATGCAGCGGCCAATGACCGTCGTCGACGCTGAGGAGATTGCCGAGGCGGTCGTAGGTGTAATCGACAATGCTGCGGTCGGGCAGGGTTTTTCTTACCAGGCGACCGGCGCTGTCCCGCTGATAGCCAGTAACCAACTGACTGCCGTCATCGCCGTATTCGGTCTTTTCCAGCAGATGCCCGGCGAGGTCGTAGACATAGGCAGTACGCCGGCCATCAAACCCGGTTTCCTGCTGGATCAGGCCGTTGGGGTGATAGTCGAGCCGATAGGTTTCGCCGACCTCGTTTTCAATCTCGGTCAGTAACAGCCGAACATTGTCATAACGGTATTTAAGCTGCGTGCCGTCCGGATTAATCCGACGGCTGATCAGGTGCAAACCATCGGCGTATTCGTAGCGGGTGACGCGGCCCAACTCGTCGCGCTCAGCAGTGATTTTTCCGTACGG
>NZ_JBIUVK010000010.1:0-71272 GCF_044742865.1 Pseudomonas sp. NPDC087814
ACGATGACGCGGGCATTCTGAATGAACGCGGCGCTCTCAGGTTTTTCGCGAGCAAGCCCGCTCCCACAGAAAAGCAGATCTGTTTTCGCTCTGGTTTTTGCTTTTGCTTTTAACACTCAAGCCGGCCGGGAGGCCGCTGTGCTTTTGCTTTTGATCTTAGGCACCCCGTCAACCACGATGGCCGGAGTGCGGGCATGCCGAGCCTAAGCGAGGCACGAGTGGCGGGGCAAAGACCTTTTACTTTTGGCTGGGCCGGCATTCCGGGCGTTTGCCAAAAGTGAGCCGCTGTAAGAGCGGAACCATAAGTCGCCGTTACCTAAATAACGGATATGCCCCCAAGCAACCGCTCAGCGCCCCCTAGCGAACAATCTTGTCCACCTGAATCCCCAGCTTCTTCAACCGATACCAAAAACTGCGCTCGGAAATCCCGATCTTCTGCGCCGCCGCAGCCTGCACCCCGTTGCTCTCCTGCAACGCAGCCATGATGTAAGCCTTCTCTACCTCAGCCAGCGCCGCATCCAGATCCTGCGGCACACCCGGCCCGTTGCTGAGTATCGCGCCCACCCCATCCTCAGCAGGCGTCGAAGCAAACAGATACGCCGGCAAATCAATATCCTCGATCACCGGCGTCGCCGCGACAATGGTCGCCCGCTCCACACAGTTCTGCAGCTCACGAATATTGCCCGGCCAGGAATACGCCGCCATGGCCTGCAACGCCTCGGGGCTGAAACCGGTGATGCGTTTGCCCGCCGTGGCACTCAAGGTCTGGGCAAAGTGCCGGGCCAGCGGCGCGATATCTTCCACCCGCTCACGCAAGGCCGGCAGCGGAATCGGAAATACGTTCAAGCGGTAGTAAAGGTCTTCACGAAACTCTTTGTTCGCCACCGCATCCAGCAAGTTCTTGTTGGTGGCAGCGATCACTCGCACATCCACCTTGCGCTCGCGCGGGTCACCCACCGGCTCGATCACCCGCTCCTGCAAGGCCCGCAGGATTTTCGCCTGCAACGCCAACGGCATGTCACCCACTTCATCGAGAAACAACGTGCCCTTGTCGGCCTGCATGAAGCGCCCGACCCGATCCGCCACGGCGCCAGTGAAGGCGCCCTTGCGGTGGCCGAACATCTCGCTTTCCAGCAAACCTTCGGGGATTGCCGCGCAGTTGACCGCCACAAACGGCTTGTCGGCGCGGTTGCCGTGCTTGTGAATGGCGCGGGCGACCATCTCCTTGCCGGTGCCGCTTTCGCCCGTCAGCAGCACCGTAGCGTTGCTGTCGCGCACCGAGTCCACGGCGTGCAGCACGCGGCGAAACGCCGGGCTGTCGCCCACCAGGCTGTCGAACTGCGCATGTTCATCCAACTCGGCACGCATGCGCGCGTTGTCGCGCATGATGTCGCGAAACTGCAGGGCCTTCGCCACCGTGATGTCCAGCTCGTCGATATCGAAGGGCTTGGCGATATAGTCGTAGGCGCCGTTGCGCATCGACTGCACCGCGTTCTTCACGGTGCTGTAGGCGGTCATCACGATCACCGGCAGTTGCGGGTAGCGCACCTTGATTTCCGCCAGCAGCGCCGGCCCGTCCATGCCGGGCATGCGCCAGTCGCTGATCACCAGGTCGATGTCTTCCTGCTCCAGCACCTTGAGCGCGTGCAGGCCGTTGCCGGCGGTAAACACCTGGATCCCGCTCTGGCTCAAGGCCGACGAAAGCAAGTCACAGAGCTTGGGTTCGTCGTCAACTACCAATACGTTATGCGTCATCACCATCCTCATCATCGCCGTCGTCTGCACCCTGGGCCGGAATGTACAGGCTGAAGGTGGCGCCGGCATCTGTCTCGCTGACACATTCGATGCTGCCGTCATGACTTTCCATGATCGAGAACACTTTGGCCAGACCCAAGCCCGTGCCCGAGGCCTTGGTGGTGACGAATGGTGTGAAGATCCGCTCGATCATGTCCGGCGCAATGCCCTCGCCGGTATCGCCGATGCTGATCACCGTATTGCCGCCCACGCTGTGGATGCCCAGGGTCAGGCGCCCGCCTCCGGGCATGGCGTCGATGGCGTTGAGAATCAGGTTCAGGCACGCCTGCTTGAGCTGCTTGGCATCGGCATAAATCGTCGCGCCGGGAGCCGCATCATCAATTTGCGCGTCGATGTTATGGGTCGCAAGCTCAGGCCCGCAGAAGCCGAGGATCTCCTCCACCACCGGGCGTGCCGCCTGCACGGTGCGCAGCGGTGCACTGGGTTTGGCGAAGTCGAGGAATTCGGTGATCAGGTCGTTGATCCGGCTGACTTCGCTGATCACGTATTCGAGGTGACGCTTGTCGGTTTCCGGCAAATCGGCGCGGCGATGCAGCAACTGGGTGGCCGTCTTGATAATGCCCAGCGGGTTGCGAATTTCATGGGCCAGGCCCATCGCGACTTCGCCCAGTGCATGCAGGCGGTCGCGGCGGCGCAGTTGCGCTTCCAGGTGATGCAACTCACCGAGGCGCTCGGTCATGTGGTTGAAGGTGCTGCTCAGTTGCGCCAACTCGTCGCCGCCGCTGACCGCCACACGGTGCTGATAGTTACCCGAGATCACCGCGCTGACGCCTTCGGACAGATCCCGCAATGGCCGCGTCAGGCGCTGGGACACCAGCATGCCCGCACCAAGGGACAACGCCGAGCTGAGCAGGAAGATCAACACGAACAGATTGCTCTGGTTCACCAGGCCCACCAGGCTGGTATGGCGCAGCAAGCCACTGAAGATCACCCCTTGCAGCTCGCCGGCATCGTTGAAGATCGGCCAGTACAAACCGCTGTAGTTGTTGGTGAATTGTTCGCTGGGTTGCTTGGTGCTGCGCAGCGCGGATTCGATACTCGAAGGAATCCGCGTGGGGTGATCGACGAAGCGCTGGGTGGAGAAAATCTCCGAAAACCCGGTGGGGTTGGCCAGGTACAAACGCAGGTCGAGGGAATGCACATCGGCCACGCTGGTCAGGAAACTGCTGTCCAGATAAGTGGCCACCAGCAGTTGATAATCGACGCCGTCCTCGCTGGTCTCGAAGGTGGACACCACAACCCCGGTGGTCACGCCACCCACTTCGACCGTCTGCAACACCGCATTACTGGCCAGGTTTATTTGCTTGACGATGTCGTCGGCGGCGGTGGTAAACACGATTTTGTGGTCACTGCTGCGGATCAGCGCGACCACGTCGATGTCGGTGGCGGCGGCAATATCAGCGGTCAGCTTGTCGTGTTTCTCGGCCTGGCGCGACGACGGCGGCTTGGTGTAGCGCAGGAACAGTTGGGCGACCCGGGCGTTGTCGTGGAGGATGTCGCCGATCTCGTCCTTGACGATCTTGGTCGACTCCTGCAGCCAGATACGCACGTTACTGTCGAAGATCTGCGACAACGTCGTGGCGGCCAGCTCCGCCGCGATCATCGTCGGAATTACCGTCACCAGCCAGAACGCCAACACCAGCTTGCGCTGGACGCTCCAACGCGAAATGGCAAAGGGGCGGGCTTTTTGGCGGGTCTTGTTGATCATCAGGTTTCGCTTATCGCAGCAGCCATGGCAGGGTCGGATCGATCCGGTCGGAGAAACACTTTTGCAACGAACAGCGCACGGTTGACCAGCCAGTTACGGTGGCGGAAAAACATGCTGTTGCCCTGGAACTCGCAGCCCAGCAGCAACTTGCTGGCATAGCCGGCCTGACCACATTCATATAACGCAATATCGTTGCGAATACAGTAGTCGATGTTGGTTAACCAACTGCGCACCGCCAGGCTGTATTCGCGACTGTAGTCACTGTCTTCGCCGAAAAACTTGTCAATCAGGCGATCCCGGTTAAGCAGGATCAGGTTGAACGCCACCAGTTGCTCGTCCACCCAATAAAGCACACAGACCGCACGTTCCTGCAGCTGTTCAAGGATACCGGTGAAATAGCCTGCCGGCAGTCGCTCGAACTGCAGGTCGGAGCGTTCCAGGGTGGCCTCATACAGCGCCATGATGCGCGGCAGTACGTCGTCGATGTTGCGTCGCCACTCGACACGCGGGCCCGGCGCACGCAGTTTGCGGCGCAGGTCCTTGCGGGTGGCTTTGTCCAGCGAACCGAGGTAGGCGTCCACTGAACCAAAAGGGATCGGCAACAAGGCCGTTGGCAGGCTGGGCATGCTCTGGAAACCCGCGCCAAGGCAGCTGTTTGACCAGCCTTCGTCCCTGGTCGGTGCATCCTTGACCGCCACCAGCCCGACGCCGAACGTATCGGCATCCTGGCGCGCGGCAGCGAGCAATTGCGCAAGCAGAGCCTCGCGCCCTGATTCGGCAACGTGGCTGGCGATGCCCGCATTGCACTGCTCCGCCACCGGCGAGCCGATGGCATACAGGCCCAACTTCAAAACACCCGGCCACAGTCGCTCCAGGCGCTCGGTAAAGCGCTTGCCTACGCCTGACACGGTGGTGTCCAGGCGATACCGCGTGATGAACGCCGGTGCGACCGCCACCAGCCTTGCATCGTCAAACACCGCGAGGTAGCGCCACTGAAAGTCATCAATAGCGGCGTTTTCCACGGCCACGTAATAGTCCCAATCCTCCAGGGCATCGGGAAAACAGTCGTTCCAGGCACTGCGTTCGATGGCCCGAATGGTCGAAAAGGCTTGGGCGGTGATCACGTCAAATCCTTAGGGTTCAAGCCAGCTGTCGATAATCTTCAGGTGCCTCTGTGGCGTGTGCGTGCTGCCCGACAAACTCGGCACTCAACTCGATCACCCGACGGTATTGCAGGTCGACGGTGATCATGTGGTAGCAGTTGTCCAGCAGGATCTTGGTCACGGGGCCGCCGAGATGGCGTTCCACGTAATCGGCGTTCCAACGGCTGGTGATGTCATCCTCGATGGAATGCAGCACCAGGGCCGGGGTCTTGATCGATGGCATGAGCTTCTTCACCACGGCATTCATCCAGTGCAACTCGCGCACCGTGACGCCCTCCATGGTCAAGAGACCCGCCTCGCTGCTCTCCCCTTCCTTCATCTGCCGCTCGACGATCGCCCGCAGGCGCTCGTTCTTGATGCCGTAGGGCGGCTTTTCAGTAAAGCGGAACAGGCGCACACCGAAGGGAATACGGATCAGCAAGGGCGTGATGAACGCCATCTTGTTGATGCTCCAGCCGTCGTACTTCAACGTCGTGGAGTACATCAGCAAGCCGGCAACCTGGCCGGGGAACTGCGACGCCACGTACATCGACATCACCGCGCCCATCGACAAGCCGCCGACGAATACCTGCTCGTGGCGCTGTTTCACCGCGACGAAGGTCTTGCGCACGCCTTCGTACCAGTCCTGCCAGCCAGTGGCTTGCAGGTCGCTGTTGTCCCCGCAGTGGCCGGCCAGGGTCGGCACGTACACCGTGCAGTTACCGACCTTGGCCAACCCCTGGGCCACCCGACGGAGTTCCGTCGGGGTGCCCGTCAGGCCGTGGATCAACAGGATCCCAATCGGACCGCTACCGAGAACGAAGCCGGCATCACCTTCACCGAGGTCGATCTCGTGGCTGCTCACCGTTTGGTCGCTCGCACAAGCAGTTGCTCGAGCAGCTTCAGGCCCAGGTCGATTTCCGGGTAGCTGATTTCCAGCGACGGTGCCAGGGTGATCACGTTCTTGTAGTAGCCGCCCACGTCGAGGATCAGGCCGAGTTTCTGACCGTCAACCACCATGTCGCCCTTCATGCCTTCCTCGACCATGTAGTCCAGGGTCGCCTTGTCCGGAGTGAAGCCGTCCGGGCCGCAGATTTCGCAGCGCAGGGCCAGGCCCAGGCCATCGACGTCGCCGATGATCGGGAAGCGCTTTTGCAGCTCTTGCAGGCCGGCCAGGAAGTATTTGCCCTTGGCCATGACCATTGCGCCGTAGTCGACTTCGCTGGTCATCTTGAACATTTCCAGGCCTACCGCGGTGCCCAACGGGTTGGACGCGAAGGTGGAGTGAGTGGAGCCTGGCGGGAAGATCTTAGGGTTGATCAACTCTTCCTTGGCCCAGATGCCGCCCAGCGGGTTCAGGCCGTTGGTCAATGCCTTGCCGAAGACGATCACGTCCGGCTTGACGTCGAAGTGTTCGATCGACCACAGCTTGCCGGTACGCCAGAAGCCCATCTGGATTTCGTCGACAACCATCAGGATGCCGTGCTGGTCGAGGACCTGCTTGAGCTCGCTGTAGAAGTTCATCGGCGGGATCACGTAGCCGCCGGTGCCCTGGATCGGCTCGACGTAGAAGGCGGCGTATTCGCTCTGGCCGACTTTCGGGTCCCACACACCGTTGTATTCGGTTTCGAACAGACGGGCGAACTGCTGCACGCAGTGGCTGCCGTATTCTTCCTTGGTCATGCCTTTAGGGCCGCGGAAGTGGTACGGGAACGGGATGAAGTTGGCGCGCTCGCCGAAGTGGCCGTAGCGGCGACGGTAGCGGTAGCTCGAAGTGATCGACGAAGCGCCAAGGGTACGGCCGTGGTAGCCGCCTTCGAAGGCGAACATCAGGCTCTTGCCGTTGGTGGCGTTACGCACCACTTTCAGGGAGTCTTCGATGGACTGCGAACCGCCCACGTTGAAGTGCACACGACCGTCGAGGCCGAATTTTTTCTTGGCGTCGACTGCGATCATTTCCGACAGCTCGATCTTGCCTTTGTGCAGGTACTGGCTGGCGATTTGCGGCAGGGTGTCGATCTGCTGTTTCAGCGCGTTGTTCAGGCGCGGGTTGGCGTAACCGAAGTTAACGGCCGAGTACCACATTTGCAGGTCGAGGTAAGCCTGGTCTTCGGTGTCCCACACGTAGGAGCCTTCGCAGCGGCTGAAAATGCGCGGCGGGTCGATGTAGTGAACGGTGTCGCCGTAGGAGCAGTACTTGGCTTCTTTATCCAGAAGAACCTGGTCTTCTGCGGTAGCGATGCGGATATCAGACATGGTGGAAGAGTTCCTGATTGTCGGAAGAGGTGCTGAAGGAGGTGGCGTTGGCGGCGATGCCCTGAGGCAGCTTGGCCAGCAATGCCGGCAGTTCGGCGAAGGTGTCGAACCGCGCGTAAGGGATGTTGTTGGTTTCGCAGTAGTCGGCCAGGCTGGCCTTGGCGAAGACGAAGTCGGCGGTGGAGGCCACGCACATGTCGGACTTGCCGTCGCCGATCACCAGCACGCGCTTGTTGCGCGGCGTGGACTTGCACTTGCAGTTGCCGGAGGCGGCACGGCAGGCGTCGCTGGCATACGGGAAGTCGATGCGCCAGCTGTTCTGGTCGACCTGGCGCAGGCGGTTGGCGAGGATCGGCAGCAAGGTCACGTAGTTGCGCGACAGAATCCGCGCGATGCCTTGTTCGATGCCATCGCTGACCACTTCAATGGAAGCGCCCAGGCCCATGACGTGGTCGACGAAGTCCGGGAAGTCCGGATCGATCTCGACGCTGTCGAAATACGCCAGCAACTCGGCCGGGGTCGCCTTGATCAGCGCCAGTTGACGGCTCAGGCATTCGCGCGAACCGATGTGCCCATCCAGCCATTCCTGCTCGATGGTTTCCCACTCGGGGCCGGCGAAGCGTTGGAGGACGTTGTCGATGACGTCGGTAGGAGTGATAGTCCCGTCGAAGTCACACACGATATGCCAGTGGATCATCTGCATTTACCTATGAAGTAGGAACGCGCTGTTGCGCTTGCAGGGGATAGAGCATGGAGTGTGCCAAGTGCCACCAACCCCTGTTTTCAAAGGGTTTGGCGGGTATCGGCGTGTGGTTGTGTCGGAACTTGCTACAATTTTTGTAGCTTGCTACAACCTAGATGAGTGCTTGCCTAAGGCAGGGCGTTTGCGCGTTCATGCGCGCATGTTCACAAAAGGAAATGGCTCCATGTTCAGGGTTACTTTTGCTGTACTCACCGGTTTGCTGGGGCTGTGGGGCGTTTGCGGCGCTGCGCTGGCGGATGGAATTACCGGTGAAGCCGGCGCAGGCGTCAGCTATCAGCCCCACGATCCCACGGGCAGCCGCTACGAAACGCGGCCGATCCCGTATTTCGACCTGGATTGGGGGAGTGTCAGCCTGGGTACCGACGATGGGCTGACCTGGAGTGCGCTCAATACCAACGGTTTTACCGCGGGGCCCTATATCAATTACCTGCCGGGGCGCACGGCCAATGGCTCGTTGCGTGGGTTACGCGATGTTTCGGACATGGCCGAGATCGGCGGTTTCATCCAATACGCTCCGGCTGAGTTCTGGCGGGTGTATGCACAGGTGGGTCAGGCCGTGGGCGGGGCGCGTGATCAAAGCGGCGTGGTGGGCAAGCTCGGCGGCGAGTTGGGTTATCCGTTGGGGAGCGGCATTATCGGCAGCACCGGCTTGATGGCGCACTTTGCCGATGCCCGCCAGGCGCAGACGTTTTTCGGGGTGGATGCCAATGAGGCTGCGGCCTCGGGGTTTCGGCCGTATAACGCCAGTGCCGGGTTTCAGAACCTGACGTTGACGCAGAGTTTTGAGTTTCCTTTGGATGCGAAGTGGTCGCTGTTGACCAGTGCCAGTTGGATACACCTGGTGGGGTCAGCGGCCAACAGCAGCATCGTCAAGGAGACCGGGGATGTGAATCAGGGGCAGGTGCAGACGGCCATCAGCTATAAGTTTGATTGAAGCAACAGCAAAATCAAAGGCGGGCACGCTCCAAATGTGGGAGCGGGCTTGCTCGCGAAGGTCGTTAACGATGACTCGGGCATCCTGATTCAACGCGGCGCCCTCTGGTTCTTCGCGAGCAAGCCCGCTCCCACATAAAGCGGCTCTGCTTTTGCTTCTAACACTCAGGTCGGCTGCTTTTGATTTTTATCTGACAGCCCCATTCAGCCCTTGGCCTCACTGATAATCTGCCGAATCGCCCCGACAAACGCCTCAGCCGGCTGCCCACCACTCACCGCGTACTGATCGTTGAACACGATGGTAGGCACAGAAGTCACCCCGCGAGACACCCACAACTGCTCCTGCTCCCGCACCTCGGCGGCATATTCGTCCGAAGCCAGAATTTCCTCTGCCCGCACACGGTCCAGCCCAACACCCTCGGCAATCCCCGCCAACGTCCCGTGATCAGACGGATCCTGCTGGTCAGTGAAATACGCCTTGAACAATGCTTCCTTGAGGTTGTACTGCAACCCCTCAAGCCCCGCCCAATGCAACAGACGATGCGCATCAAACGTGTTGTAGATACGACTCTGCCCGTCCGTACGAAACGCAAACCCCAACTCCGCACCCATATCACGAATCCGCGCCCGGTTAGCCTGGGACTGCTCAGCCGTGGAACCGTACTTTTCAGTGATGTGCTCGGTAATGTTCTGCCCTTCGGCAGCCATGTTGGGGTTCAGCTCAAACGGCTGGAAATGAATCTCGGCCTGCACCTCCGGACCCAGTTGGTCCAGGGCCTCGGTCAAGCCACGCAGGCCAATGATGCACCAGGGACACGACACGTCGCTGACGAAATCGATTTTCAGGGGAGTACTCATGACTAGGCAACCTCGCTGGCATTAAACGCCGGAAAGGTCCCACGATACACCCCGTCAAGCCCTTACAAAACCTTCGCAGGCACCACCGGGTCGATCTGCGCCCAATGCGCCGCATCCTGCCGATGCGCTTGCAAGTAGGGCAAGACCGCCGCCAGCAACGGCGCCTTGAACGCCTCCTGGAAACGATGGGCCAGCCCCGGAATCAGCCGCAACTGGCTGCCCTGGATATGCGCCGCCAGGTGCACCCCATGCATCACCGGCAACAACGGATCGGCCGTGCCATGCACCACCAGCGTCGGCACCCGCAGTTGATTGAGCAACGGCACCCGGCTCGGTTCGGCAAGGATCGCCATGATCTGGCGCTTCACACCGTCAGGGTTGAACGCCCGGTCGTACGACTGCGCCGCCTGCTGCAACAGCACCTTGCGATCATCCTTCACATAAGGACTGCCCAGCGCCGCCAGCAGGTCGGCCTGTTGTTCCAGGGCCACTTCACGATTGGGCGCGCTGCGGCGCGACAACAGTTGCACCAGCGCCGCACTCGGTGCCGGCAGGCCTTCGGCGCCGGAGCTGGTCATGATCAGCGTCAGGCTTTCCACCCGTTGCGGCGCCATGGCCGCCAGGTGCTGGGCGATCATGCCGCCCATGCTCGCGCCCAGCACGTGGAACTGCTGAATGTGCAAGCCGTCCATCAAGCCCAGTGCGTCATCCGCCATGTCGGTCAGGGTGTAGGGCGCCGCCACCGGCAGACCGAGCTTGTAGCGCAGCACTTCGAAGGTCAGGTTGGCGCTGGCCGGTGCCTGGCGCCAGGTGGACAGCCCGACATCACGGTTGTCATAACGAATCACCCGAAAGCCCTGCTCACACAGGGCCACCACCACTTCGTCCGGCCAGTGGATCAACTGCCCGCCCAGGCCCATCACCAGCAGCAAGGCCGGGTCGGAGGCACGACCAATGCTCTGGTAGGCCAGGCTCACCTGTTCCAGATCAACCCGTTCAGTCGGGACATTCACATCACATCGAGAAGCCGCAAAGGACGGCAGGCCGAATAACAGAGCGGCCATGAAAAACAACACGCGCATGAAAAACACCGAAACGCAGAACCCCAGTAGAGCGCGAGTCTGATGAACTTTGTACAAGCGCGCTGCCACAGTTCAGTGACAGTTTGATGAAGGGCGCCCAACGGTCATCCGCGTATCTATCTATCACCTCACGCCCTGGCCCCGCCTTTTTAATGGTGCATTCACCGGCAAGCCCGGTCTCACCAGAGCATGAACACACCATCATGAGTGACCTCACCCTACTTCCCCCGTCTGCCACCCTGAGCGACTTCGCCTCACCGTCGCTTCCAGGCCAGGCCCGCCTCCAGGACCAAAGCCTGTCCCTGCAAGCCTCAGCGCGCTGGCGCGAAAGCCAACAGGAGCTGCATCAACTGATTGCCCAGGCACCCGGCGTACGTGACTCCATCGAACAACTGCTCACAGAGCATTGGCAACTGGGCGCCGCACCGGTCGGCCTGGGATTTCTCAAGACCGAAGATCACGACGAGCACTTCGTCAGCCTGGTGGATGCCTGGGGATTTATCTGCCAGTTTCCAGACATCTCCCCCACCCTGGATACGCGCAGCACCGTGGTCGGCCTGGCGTCCCACCGCCTGTCAGCCCTCACGCCCGTGCAATTGCTCAAGCGGCTCCAGGCACTGGGCCTGGGGAAACTGCTCAGCGCCCGCTGGGAAAACTATTGGAGTACCCGGGCGCCGGGTACGCCGTTGTCCCGTCGCGAGCGGGCGGCACAACTGTACTGCCAGCATTTCGAGGCCTGCGGGCAATCGGCCTATGCCCAGGGAAGGCTGGGTGCCCAACAACTGATCTCGTTGCAGACAGTGCTCAACCCGGTCACCACCCCCAATGGCGTACGCCCCGTCGAGACCTGCCAGCTGGCGTTGCTGCTGCCCGACCAGAGCAAGGTCAAATTGGCTGGCGCCTGGGTCATCTCCGTGGGCCAGGAGCCGCTGTTGACACAAACCCTGTACCTGCCCTGCCGGCAACCCGGCGTGATGGTCTTCAGCCAACGCCGCGACATGGAGCAGTGGCTGGTCGCAGCGCATCAGCAACTGATCCCGCCGGACGTCGCGGCTGACGCTGTCACCGTCGAATACAGCTCGCGCACCGAACCCCTGGAGCACGGCATTCTGGACCTGCTGTCGCACCTGCACGCGGCTCAGTTGGAAAGCCTGCGCAACCGTCATCGCAATGGCAGTGACCTGGCCCGTTACGCCAGCCATGCCCTGGATGATGCCGACCGCCTGGACAGCCAGCGCCGGGAAATCCCGATGCTTATCGCACCGCATCAACCGGCAGATACGCCCGGCCCGGACGCTGACGACCTGCCTCCTGCCCTGCCCTTCGGCCACCTCAGCGCCGACATTGCCCTGGGCCAACGCTGGGCCGCGATCAGGCTGCAACGCAGCGCACTGGAGCGCTTCCTGGGCGATGGCCCTGAGCAAACCGCCCGGCTGGCGCAGTTGAAGGGTTTGATGCAAGCGCTGAAAGACGCAGAGCAGGCCGGCAATGATGCCGCCAGCGGCCTGCTGGCAAAAAAAGCCGCCTTTGATCAACTTGAGCTGCGGCAAAAACCCAATCCGGACTATGACGCGCTTTACCAGGCGCGGCTCGCCGCCCTGCGCGCCGAGGGTGCCATCCAGCATGCGCTCCAGCAGATCAGCGATGAAGAACACGGCCTGCTCCTGGCCGTCACGGAACACCCCGCGGCCCCGGAACGCCGCCCGGCTGTCGCGGTGACCCGCCTGATCCTCTCCAGCCGTGACCCAAGGGAAGGTTCCGAGGAGCTGACAGGCCTGTTGCTCATCACCCAGACCAGCGCGCTGACCTCTTCGGCGCCCCACAGCCTGTTGCTGTACTGGCCCGGCAATGCAGGCGGCCTGCAGCGTTTCGAATCCCGCCAAGCCCTGGAACACTCGCTGTTCAAGCTGTCGAGCGAAGCGCAGGACGTCACCCTGCAATTGTCGCTGCTCACCGGCGACCCGATTGAATACTCGTTGCAACAGCAGCTGTACGCCAGCGAACAACAGGCGTATGCGCTGATCTCCCTCTTCCCGGTGCCTCCGTTCGGCCAGGAGCGAACCGAAGGCCTGGACAGACTCAAAGAGCAAACCCTGTTTACCCTGCAAACCCCGGTGTGCCCGGCGCGGGAACTGGCGTACGGACAACTGCTCGAGCAACAACGCAGCAGCACCCTGGCCGGGGCACTGCCTGGGGAGTTGAGCCAGTTGCCGGCAGATGAACGCCTGGCACTCAAGCACCTGATTCAAGCGCAGATCAGCGCCCTGCATCGCTCGCAGCAATTGCTCGAACGCGAGCTGGAACCCTTCGACGACTTCGGCCAGCGCCGCCTGGACCAACGCCTGCGCGAAGACTTCCAGCTTGAACACACCTGGTCGGTGCAACTGGACCTGCCCGATACGGTCAGCCAGGAGCGCGAATACCTGTCCGAATACGCGGGCCCGGGTACACCGTTCAAGTATGTGACGGTGCCCAGTACCCGCCGCAGCACCCTGTCATTGTTGCAACTGGCCCAGCAAAACATCGACCCGACGCTGGCCCAGCGCCTGACCTACATGAAGCTCGATGTCTCCGGCCCCAATGCCCCTGAAACCACCCGGCTGACCACCGGCCTGTCCCTGGAATACCTGAAGACCCTGGTCAAGGAGCTGGACCTCGCCGGGGCCTACGAAAGCTTGATCACCCGCACCTTCCTCGGTGATCCCGCGGCGGCGCCTTTCACCACGCAGCACCGTCGCGAATGCCTGACCGAGCCCCTGCGCCTGATGCTAATGCTGCAAGGCAAACGCGCGCGGGCCCTGGGGCGATTCGACGACAACGATCTGCGGCTGCTGAACATCGCCATCGACGCCGACAACGCGGATGCCTGGCAGGCGCAGGGCAAGAAAATCGCGCTGCTGCCGGCCACACTGAGTGCGGGCGGTGAAGATACCGACTTTGGTCCGACCACCCTGTCAGGGGTCACCTTCATCCAGGAACAAATCTCCGGCACAACCCTGCTGTACCTGCCGAACAGCCCGGACAACCAGGACCTGCGGCGCTACGCGAGCCTGGAACTGGCCCGCAAGGCGCTCTACGACCTCAGCCTGGTCAGCGGCATGAGCGCCTACCTGGCAGGCCTGGCCATCAAGGGCGACACCGCCGCCCACCTAACCCGGATCGCCCAGGCCCAGCAACGGAATTTTGATCCGGTCTTTGCCGTCGGAACCCCGTGGCCGGCCACCACATCGCTGGCCGCCCATTTGCTGAACGCCCATATGGGCCGCGTCATAGAAGCGCATCGCGCGACCTCGCGCTCCAACGCAGCCTTGTTGCTGGAGCAGAATGCGCTGCGCGCCGGGCTGATCTTCAACTACCTGAAAATCGCCCTGGGACTGGTGCCTTTCGTGGGTTCGGTCGTCGCGCTGTATGACGCCTGGTCCAGTGCCAACCTGGCCACTGCCGCGTTCCTGCGCGGGAACGTTGGCCATGGCCTGGCCGAGGTCGAGGCGGTGCTGTTGTCGCTGATCGACTGCGCCATGGATATTCTGCCGGGCAGCCTCGCCCTGCCGGTCAACGCCCGCGCCGCCACGCGCCAGCGTCAATTGCGCCATCTGGCCAGCAGCGCCGCCAGCCTGCACCTGCCCTCGGTCACCCAGGCTCGGCGGGCGGCACAGCGTTTCGCCGGTTATGAATATGAAGGAGTGATCTCGCTGGCCGGGCTGCAACCGCAGACCCACGGTTTTTATCGCAATGTGTACCGGCATACCGAAGGCGACTTCATCATGCGGCGCGGGCGCATCTATCAGGTTGAGCTGGCCGGCGATCCCCTGGACTGGCGCCTGAGCCCGACCCGCAGCAAAACCTACAAGCAGCCGATTGCCCTGGATGAAAACGGCGAATGGGACACTCACTACGGCGTCTACGGCAGCGCATTCAAGGGCGGCCTGGCGGGTGGCGGCAGCGTGCTCGGGCATATGGCCGAAGTGCTTGATCCGATCTGGCCCCAGGCGATTCGTGATTACTTGCCACGCTGGTGGACCGACCGCGCCCTGCGCCGCCAACAGGCGCTGGCCAACAGTATCAACAGCCGCGAAGACCTGATTGCGCTCTCCATTAACCGAACCGAAGAACTGATGGCCCGCACCGACAGCGCAGGCCCGGCGATCCGCAGATCCTTCGAGCAGGACATCGAACTGTACAGCCGCCAGTATCAGGAACTGACGGAGTTCGTGCCCTTTACCAGCGGCAACCGCCAGCGCGCGATCAGAGAGGACATGAGCCGCAATGCGGCGCGCCTGACCCTGACCACCCTGAACCGGGCGCGCTATCACTTCAAGCAGATCGAGGCACGGATCCTGGAGCTTGGAACCCATAACATGACCGCCATCTCCCCCGAGGTTTTCGACACCTTGGCAATCGTTCCCGCCATGCTGGAGATCCTGCGGCAGCGTAAAAGGATCAGCAGCGAGATTCTGCGTGACCTGGACCGGATCGATGCCGACTTTTCCCAGTTCAACCGCTGGTTCGATCAGGTTACCGATGCCGCCCACCGTACCCGGCTAAGCCCGATGCTGGAGCAATTCCGACGTACGCTCAATGACAGCTACCGCACGCACCTGAAATTCTTACACCGCTTCGATACCCTTGAGACTTACCCCGAAGTTGCCGAGCTGTCTTGGTTCTACTTGCGGGCCCAGGCCCGGGACAGCTACGCCAAAGTCAACCGGGCATGGGCTTCGCATTTTGAACTGCCCAACGCCAGCGCCAACATCACACAGCGGCGCAAGGTGCTGGAAGACTGCATACAGGCCTATGAACAATTCCGGCTGACCATCCGCACCTGGAACCTCGGTTACCCCCAGCATTTCGACCAGGCGCAACTCAGTGCGTTTTTCGTCGACATTGACCAGATGATCGAACTCGCCCGCCGGGCCATCAAGGAGTCGCCGGCAAGCCGCCCACCGGCCGGGCAACCCGTGCGGCGGGTATTCGACACCGAGGACAATATTTCCCTGGTGGGCACCGAGAGCATCGACCCACAAACCCAAGCCACCACTTACCAGGTTGAGAGCGCCAGCGGGCGCGTCGAGACCTGGGTGAAGGGCCCCGGCGGCAAGTCCCGGCTCAAGGATATTGCCGCCTCGGAACCCGCGCCGCCGGAGTCCAACGTCAAGCCGTTCGTGGTGAGCGAAGCCAGGGCTCGCCTGGACAACGTCGCGCTGTACGAAAGCCGCGCCACCGCCTACACCGAGCAAAAAATGCTGCCGGTGGACCTGGAGCACCTGCTGGTCAGCGAAGCGGCCGAGTTGAACCTGCGGGCCAATCGCCTGGAACGCCTGGGCCCTACCGAGGACCTCGTGCGCCAACTGCGGGCCAAGGCCATGGAGCTGACCATCAAGGGCCGCAACCTGCGAATCCGCCAGACCCTCGCCAGCAAAACCCCCACCGAAGGCTATCTGGACTACCTTCGCGAACAACGGGTGGTGGAGATTCGCAAGGGCGAACCGGCCCGCAACCTCAATGAAGGCAAGAAAGGACGGGCGGATTATCTTCAGGAATACGTGGTTCAGGACCTGACACAAACGCCGCCCGCCACCCTGTGGTACGCGCACTTTCATTACGACAAGGCCGGGGCGCAGTTCGACGAGTTCATCAAGGCCCACTTGAAGATTCCCGAGCAGCGCAACCTGGGCCTGCAATGGCAAGTCGCCCAGGCGCAAGCCGGGGCCGCGGTGGACCCTATCTGGCGCGGCAATATCGGGCGAGCGCTGGCCACCCGGCACTTTGCCGGGGTGTGAGGAGGCGGGACTTGAGCACGACGGTCGACAGGCCTATCAACATGAGACAAACTCAACCGATCCGAATTTGTCACAAGTTATATTCATGGAGACCCCGTGCTCGAAATCCGCCATCTCAAGACCCTGCACGCCTTGCGCGAAGCCGACAGCCTGGTGGAGGCCGCTGAGCGCCTGCACCTGACGCAATCAGCACTCTCCCACCAGTTCAAGGAACTGGAAGAGCGCATGGGCATGCAGTTATTCGTGCGCAAGACCAAGCCGCTGCGCTTCACCAGCGCCGGCCTGCGCCTGCTGCAACTGGCGGACGCCACCCTGCCCTTGCTGCGCGGTGCCGAACGCGACATCGCGCGCCTGGCCGGCGGCACGGCCGGGCGTTTGCACATGGCCATCGAGTGCCACAGTTGCTTCCAGTGGTTGATGCCGACCATCGACCAGTTCCGCGATGCCTGGCCGGAAGTCGAGCTGGACCTGGCCTCCGGCTTCGCCTTCGCGCCGCTGCCGGCCCTGGCCCGTGGCGACCTGGACCTGGTGGTGACCTCGGATCCGCTGGAGCTGCCGGGCATCACCTATGTACCGCTGTTCACCTACGAAGCCATGCTCGCCGTGGCCAACCAGCACCCGCTGGCGAACAAGCCGTACATCGTGCCCGAAGACCTGATCAGCGAAACCCTGATCACCTACCCGGTGGAGCGGGATCGCCTGGACATCTTCACCCGCTTCCTGGAACCGGCGGATGTAGAACCGGCCCAGGTGCGCACCTCGGAACTGACGGTGATGATGATGCAGTTGGTGGCCAGCGGTCGCGGCGTGTGCGGCATGCCCCATTGGGCGCTGCATGAATACAGCTCCCGGGGGTATGTGAAGGCCAAGCGGCTGGGGGAGAAAGGTTTGTTTGCCACGCTGTACGCCGGGATTCGCGCCGACATGCTGGACGCGCCGTACATGCGTGATTTTCTGCTGACGGCCAAGGACACCTCGTTTTCGACCCTGGACGGCGTCAGCGCCGTTCGCTGACCTGTAGCGGATACCTGTGGCGAGGGAGCTTGCTCCCTCGCCACAAGATCAGGCAGGGATCAGAGAGGCGCGGTAGAACGGCAGAATCAAATCCCGGGTCAGCGGCGCAAGCTGCAAACCGCCGTCGCCCGCCGGGTCGATCCAGCACACCTCTTCAATCTCGGCAGCCGGCATCACCGCCACGTCGATGTGCACCTGGAACAAATCGGCCTGCACCACAAACCCCGGCTCATTCGCCGCCGGCGCCGAGAACTGCCCAAGGTACACAGCCGCCGCCGGATCAACTCGCAGGCCCAGTTCTTCGTGCAGCTCACGGGCCAAAGCCTCTGCGGGTTGCTCGCCGGCATCGATCTTGCCGCCCGGCTGCATGAAGGCCTGGGTGCCGCGCTTGCGTACCAGCAGGGTCTGGCCGTCGCTGCCGATCAGCAGGGCGGCGGCGATGCGAATGGTGGAGGTCATGAAAAGGTCGCCTTGAATACAAAGGCGCAAGGATCCCATGAACCGGTCTCACCCCGAAAGCAGTGCCTCATCCGGCTCCTTGATGAACACGCTGTACTTCGCCCCTTCCATGGCCTCGAACGCAATCAGCTTGTCCACCAGCGGCAGGTTCAACACCTTGCCGGCGTTGAGCAGCAGCATGCCGTTGTCGGCGTTGAGGTTGCGCGCCAGCACCATGCCTTCGGCCAGTTCGCGGGTGGTCAGGACCTTCACCGACGGGTCGCCCAGGGTCACGTCGCTGAGGAACGCGGCGCACGCCTGGACGAAGTCCTCGACCATGTCCGGGTCGTAAAGGCGCCCGGCGTATTTGCGGATGTAGAGCAGCGCTTCGTCGCTGTTCATCTGCCGTTCGAGGATCAAGCCGCGTTGCAGTTCGATGAAGTCCACCGCCAGTTTCAACAGGCGCGAACCTACAGGTATTGCTTCGCCCTTGAGGTGGTCGGGAAAGCCGCTGCCGTCCCAGCGTTCCTGGTGATGGCGGATCAAGCGTGCCGCGTCTTTCATCGGTTCCAGGGTCATCAGCAACGATTCGCTCTGGGCCGGATACGCCCGGTACCGCTCACGGTAGGTGCTGTGCAGCAGGTCGCTGGGAGAGACCATCATGTTGTCGCTCCAACTCAACTTGCCGATGTTGTAGAGCGCGGCGGCCATGGTCAGGTCGCGATTGCTGGCCTCATCCAGGCCGCGGCCGTGGCACCAGGTGCGCACCAGCTCGATGATCTGCCGGTTGGTTTGCTTGGCTCGGGGCAAGCGCAGGTTGGCCAGCAGCGAAAACACTTCGGTGCCGGTGGCGTAGCTGTGTTTGAGTTCTTCGTAGGCCAGGTCGAGCATGTCAGCGGTTTGCTGCAGCTCGCTGGTGCGTGAGGCCACGCGTTTTTCCAGGCTGGCGTTGAGTTGCTTGAGTTCGTCGTTCTGCTGGCGGGTCAATTGCTCCAGGCGCAGGCGCTCACGCTCGGAGTGTTGATGGGCCAGGGATTGCCGCAACGCCAGCAGCAGTTCTTCGTCTTTCCAGGGTTTGCTCAGGTAGCGGTAGATCTGCCCTTCGTTGATGGCCTTGATGATCAGCGTCAGGTCGGTTTCACCGGTCAGCAGGATGCGCACGGTGTGCGGGTAATCATGGTGGATCTGCGCAAGCAGGGTGGCGCCGTCCATGTCCGGCAGGCGCGCGGCACTCATCACCAGGTCGACGGGTTGCTGCGCCAGAATCGCCAGCGCGTGAGCGGCGTCGGTGGCGCTGCATAATTCAAAGGGTTCCAGGCGCAGCAACTGCGTCAGGCGGTCCAGCACGTCCGGGTGTGCGTCAATCAACAGCACCACCGGGCGGTCGGGATTTGCGAAGTTCACTGACTCTCCCATGGGGCACCTCGTATAGCGTCGATGTGCGTGTCCTACGGTCAAGGTAACAGCCTCCTGGCCATTACCCAGCAGTTTAGTCGGTTTTTCTTTGCAGTGATGGCCTTGCGACATCACTTCGTCAGATGGGCATAAAAAAGGGCCACTTCATTGAATGAAGCGGCCCTGAGGTAACGCGCGGTGCATCACGCCTCGGCGGTTTTACCGGCCGAACCAAACGATGCAAATCGCTTGTTGAAGCCGGCGATGCGGCCTTCGGACTGGGTCTTGCGCTGTTGGCCGGTGTACACCGGGTGCGAGGCACTGGACACGTCCAGGAGCACGTAGGGATAGGTGTTGCCGTCGCTGTGTTGTTGCGTACGGTCCGTTTCCACGGTGGAACCGATCAGGAAGAAAACGTCGGCGGCGGTGTCATGGAACAACACGGTGCGGTAGTCGGGGTGGATACCAGGTTTCATAAGGCCTCCGGGGCGTCTGGGTGAACATCAAGTGTTATACAGTAACACAAATGATGCACCCAAACGAGAACCGATTGCAATAAGAATAGACCCCGAGCTTCTATGCGGCTTCCTGGAAGTCCATTTCCGGGGGCTGCCGGGAGAAGCCCCGCGTCAGGAAACCCAGGTACACCAGGCCAATCGCCAACCAGCTCAGGCCCAGGTAAATCGCCAGGTGATCAAGGCTGACCATCAACCACAAATCCGCCACCAGGCCGATGGTCGGGAACACCAGGAACAGCACCAACTCCCGCAAACCGCGCTGCTTGGCACCGATCCAGTAGTGGAAGATCACCGACAGGTTCACCAGGCTGAAAGCCAGGAACGCACCGAAGTTGATGAACGAGGTGGAGGTGGTGACGTCCAGTCTCAACGCCAGTAACGCAACCACCGCGCACAGCAGGATGCTGTTGACCGGCGTACCGAAGCGCGCGTGCAAAGTACCGAAGAACGACTTGGGCAACACCCCGTCGCGCCCCATCGCAAACAGCAACCGCGAACCGCTGGCCTGCGCCGACAGCCCCGAGGCGAACTGGCCGACGATCAGGCCGATCAGGAAGATCGACACAAACAGGTCGCCGCCAATGTTGCGGGCAATCTCGTAGGCGGCAGAATCCACGTCGGTGAACTCGAACGATGGGTGGGCGATCTGCACGAAGTACGACACACCGACGAAGATCAGCCCGCCGATCAGGGTGATCAGCATGATCGCCCGGGGAATCGTGCGGCGCGGGTCGCGGGTTTCTTCGGTCAGGGTGCTGACCGCGTCAAAGCCCAGGAACGAATAGCAGGCGATCGCCGCACCGCTCATGATCAACGGCATTTGCATCTGGCCGTTGAAGAACGGGGTGATGGTCCACAGCGGCTTGCTCGCATCACCGCCGATGTAGTGGATGCACAGCGCGACGAAGGCGACCAGCACCAGGAACTGCACCAGCATCAGCAAGGCGTTGATGCCGTTGGCGAGTTTCAGGCCGATGATGTTGATCACACTGGTGACCCCGATAAACGCCAGTACCCAGACCCATTGCGGCACGGCCGGGAAAGCCGAATGCAGGTAGGCCGCGCCGATCAGCCAGATGGCCATGGGCAGGAACAGGTAGTCGAGCAACACCGCCCAACCGGCGATAAACCCAAGCTTGGGGCTGATGGCCTTGCGCACATAGCTGTAGGCGGACCCGGCCACCGGGAACGCCGAGGCCATGCGGCCGTAGCTCATGGCGGTGAAGAACATCGCCACCAGGGCGGCCAGGTAAGCGGCCGGGACCATGCCGGCGGTGGATTGCGCCAGGATACCGAAGGTGCCCAGGACAATGATCGGTGTCATATAGGCGATGCCAAACAGCACCACCGACCCTAACGACAGGGTGCGTTGCAAACGAGCCATGAGCGATTCTCCGCGCAATTATTAGATTTATGGCAGAACTGAAGTCGGTGCAGCGAACGCAATAATTTTTATGGTTGAAGCAGCTTTTTGGTGAAATGCAGCTTCTGTGGCGAGGGGGCTTGTCCCCCGTTGGGCTGCGAAGCGGCCCCAGAAAAAGCGGGAGCGCTTCGCACTCCAACGGGGGACAAGCCCCCTCGCCACAACAGCATCCTTGCCACGAGACCCGTGTCAGGGTTTGGGGATCAACAATTCCCGCGTCCCGTCCTCGCGCTCAATCACCTCCCCCGGCAATTTCAAGCGCTGGTCATCCAGGTAGCGATAGTCCTGTCGCGCCGCCGCCAGTTGTCCCAGGTCCAGTTCAACGCTGAACTGCCCTTCCCCGCGCCCGGCTTCAAACAGCAAGCTGCCGAACGGATCGACCAGCGCACTGCCACCGGCGAACATCAGGCCGTCGTCGCCCTCTTCCACTCGGTTGACCATCAGCGCGAACGCCTGGTTTTCCTGGGCGCGGGCCATGATCGCAGTGCGGTGGGTGGGGCCGTACGGGTCCATGTTGCCGTTGGTGACGATCAACACTTCAGCGCCCAACTGCGCCAGGGCCCGGGCGGTTTCCGGGAATTCGATGTCGTAGCAGATCAACAGGCCAACTCGCACGCCGTTCCACACGCAGGTGGCGTAGCGGTCACCCGGGGTGAAGACGCCGCGGTCCGAGGCCCACAGGTGGGTCTTGCGATAGCGCAGGGCGATGCCGTCCGGGGTGATCATCAAGGTGGTGTTATAGAATTGGCCCGCGTCGCTCTCGGCCATGCCGATGACCACGGCGATATTGCGCGCGCGGGCGGCCTGGATAATCGCCTGCACGGTCGGGCCGTCCACAGGCTCGGCCACCTCGGCCACGGTGCCGGCGGTCGGGAAGCCCATCAGGTGGGTTTCCGGGAATACGACCAATTGGGTATCCGCCGCACACGCAGCAATTGCCGCCAACGCGCGCTCAAGGTTGTAAGCTGTGCCGTTATCGCGGCCTGCCAGCTGGGCAAATTCGACCTTCATGGTTATTCCTTGTTCTTTATCTGTGGCGCAGTATGCGCAGCCGCGAACACTCGGGAAATCACGCAGCCGGGTTAACCCTATGGGGGTAGATGCATGACATTGTCGCTGGAAGACATCGCCTGGCACCGTTCGGTGGGGCAGATGATAGACGCCCTGGACCAGCCGAATTTCTGGACGCAGCTTGTCCGGTTGCTGGACCAATATGTGCCGTTCGACAGTTGGGTGGTGTTGCTGTTCAGCAGCGAGCACAAACCCCTGGTGTTCGCCGAATGCCCGGGCCAGGACGGCGAACCCGACCATCTGTTCCAGGATTACCTCAACGGTTTATACCTGCTCGATCCCTTCTACATCGCCAGCCGCGAACACTCGCGCACCGGGCTGTTTCGCCTGGCCGAAGTGGCCCCGGAGCATTTCGAGCTGACCGAGTATTACCAGCGCTACTTCCGGCTGAACGTGGTGGCCGATGAAATCCAGTTCAACTGCCAGCAACCGGATGGGCGAACCCTGTGCCTGTCCCTGGGCTCCAAACAGCGCTTTGACCCACAGCAGATTGCCCTGCTGTCGCTGATTCAACCGTGGGTACTGGGCTTGCTGCGCCAGCGCCTGCCCCATGAACTCAACCAGGTGAGCGCTCCGGAGCAGCCTATCCACAACGATGGCTGGGGCGCGCAACTCACCGCGCGCGAGCTGGATGTGGGCCGTTTGATGCTCAGTGGTTGCTCCAGCAAGGAAATCGCTCGTAAGCTGGAAATCTCTGTTGAAACCGTGAAAGTCCATAAGAAACATATGTACAGCAAGCTAGGGATCAAATCCCAGTCGGAGCTGTTCTCGATTTTTCTGCAGGCGCAAAACGCCTGATCGAGCCCTGTAGGAGCGAGCTTGCTCGCGAAAAACGTCAATGCACCGCGGTCATCCAGACAACCGCGCTATCGTTAACGACCTTCGCGAGCAAGAACTAGGCGTCCCCCTCGCTCCTACAGGATAAAAACTAAGGAACCCTGTATGAGCCTGTCCTTGTTAAGCCGTTACGCGTTCTTTGCCGTCTGCGTCATTTTCACCCTCGCCAGCATGCCGTTTATCGAACACGAATGGCTGTGGCCGATCGCCGTGGTCACCGGCATCCTTAGCCTGATCGGCATTTTCGACCTGCTGCAAAGCCCCCACGCGGTGCGCCGCAACTACCCGATCCTGGGCAATATCCGTTACCTGGTGGAAGGCATCCGTCCGGAAATCCGCCAGTACCTGCTGGAATCCGACAGCGACGCCCTGCCCTTCTCCCGGGCCCAGCGCTCGCTGGTCTATTCCCGCGCCAAGAATGAAAGTGCCGACAAACCCTTCGGCACGCTGATCGACGTGTACCAGTCGGGCTTTGAGTTTATCGGCCACTCCATGCGCCCCGCGCCGCTGAGCGACCCCAGCGCGTTTCGCGTGATCGTCGGCGGCCCGCAATGCAAGCAGCCCTACTCGGCCTCGGTGTTCAACATCTCGGCCATGAGCTTCGGTTCGCTGAGCGCCAACGCGATTCGCGCGCTCAACCAGGGGGCCAAGCTCGGCAACTTCGCCCATGACACCGGTGAAGGCAGCATCAGCCCCTATCACCGGGAAAACGGCGGCGACCTGACCTGGGAGCTCGGCAGCGGCTACTTCGGCTGCCGCACCAGCGCCGGCCTTTTCGACCCGGAACGCTTCGCCGTGCAGGCGCAGAACCCGCAAGTGCGGATGATCGAAATCAAGATGAGCCAGGGCGCCAAACCGGGCCACGGCGGGATCCTGCCCAAGCACAAGGTCACCCAGGAAATCGCCGACACCCGCGGCATCATGATGGGCGAGGACTGCATCTCGCCGTCGCGCCACAGCGCGTTTTCCACTCCCATCGAAATGATGCACTTCATCGCCCAGCTGCGTGAACTGTCGGGCGGCAAACCGGTGGGCTTCAAGTTCTGCCTGGGCCACCCGTGGGAATTCATGGGCATCGCCAAGGCCATGCTCGAAACCGGCATCCTCCCGGACTTTATCGTGGTGGACGGCAAGGAAGGCGGCACCGGCGCCGCGCCGGTGGAGTTCACCGACCACATCGGCGTGCCCCTGCGTGAAGGCTTGCTGTTCGTGCACAACACCCTGGTGGGCTTGAACCTGCGGGACAAGATCAAGCTCGGCGCCAGCGGCAAGATCGTCAGCGCGTTCGACATCGCCAGCGTCCTGGCCATCGGTGCCGACTGGGCCAACTCGGCGCGGGGCTTCATGTTCGCCATCGGCTGTATCCAGTCGCAAAGCTGCCACACCAACAAATGCCCCACCGGGGTAGCCACCCAGGACCCGTTGCGCCAGCGCGCACTGGTGGTGCCGGACAAGGCCCAGCGCGTGTTCAACTTCCACCGCAACACGTTGAAGGCCCTGGCAGAAATGCTCGCTGCCGCCGGTCTCGACCACCCTTCACAACTGTCGGCCAAGCACCTGGTGCGGCGCATGTCGGCCACCGAGATCAAGCTGTTCTCGCAGTTGCATGTATTCCTGAAACCTGGCGAATTGCTCACCGGCGAAGTGAACGGCGAGTTTTATTCGCGCATGTGGCAGATGGCACGGGCCGATAGTTTTGAGCCGAATGAAATCGCCGCGGCCTGAGCCCGCACTGAACAACCCCGCTGAACCGGACCACCGAACGGCATCGTTGAAACAAGGAGCTTCACCATGCCGTTACTCGACTTCACCGCCCTTGCCGCCCAACTGCCGGACACCTGGAAATCCACCCGCGTGGGCCAGGTCGGCCCGGCGCGGATCAAGGTGCTGCGCATGGATGCACAGGCTTATGAAGAAGAAACCCACGACTACAACGAAGGGCTGTTGGTGATCGACGGCCTTTTGCGCCTGTCTATTGGCGAGGAGGCCATCGACGTCGGCGCCGGTCAGATGTACCTGGTTGAAGCCGGCATCGCCCACGCGGTACTCGCCGGCAGCCAAGGCACGCTGGTGATCATCGACGTTTAAACAAAGCGATGAGACATTCAGCAAAAAACTCAGCTTTGCAATTGCTTACAAATACCGCCAACCTGCGCCCGCCCGACGTACGGCTCGACTGAAGCCGTCGTCCACTTGTCATTACTAAACCCCTTGTTCAAGAGCCCGCTGCCATGTTGAACGGACGCGACCCGCGCATCGATTTTTTTCGGGGCCTGGCGTTGATCTTTATTTTCTGGGATCACGTGCCCCACAACCCTCTGGGCCAGATCACCTTGCGCAACTTCGGTTTCAGCGACGCGGCGGAAGTCTTCGTGTTCCTGGCCGGTTATGCGGCCGTGCTGGCCTACGGCAAGATCCTGCAGCGCGACGGTTATCTGATCGCCTGCGTGAAGATCTGGCGGCGCACCTGGGTGCTGTACGTGGTGCACATCTTCCTGCTGGCGATGCTGATGGGCATCGTGTTCTTCGCCAACAGCCATGTGGAAACCCGCGACCTCGTTGAAGAGATGGGCCTGACGCACTTCGTCACCCATCCCCAGCAAGCCCTGGTGGATGAACTGTTGCTGCGCTTCAAACCCAACCTGATGGACCCGTTGCCGCTGTACATCGTGCTGCTGGGTTGCCTGCCGCTGGTGTTGCCGTTGCTGTTGCGCAAGACCTGGGCGGTGGTGGCTGTTTCGCTGGCGGTGTACTTGCTGGCGCCGCACCTGGGCTGGAACCTGGCGGCGATTGCCGACGGCGTGTGGTACTTCAACCCGGTGACCTGGCAGTTGCTGTTTGTGCTGGGCGGCGCGGCGGCGATTCATGCCGGGCAACCCCGCCCTGTCGAGACTCGGCGCCTGTTGCGTCAGCCATTGTTCGTCGCTGCGGCGGTGTATGCGCTGGTGGCGGGGGTTCTCACGCTCTCGTGGCGCTGGCCGGAAATCCACGACGCGCTGATGCCGTCGGCGCTCAGTGACCTGCTGTACCCCATCAGCAAGACCGACCTGTCGCCCGTGCGTTTGCTGCACTTCCTGGCCCTGGCCTATGTCACCGCCAAGCTGCTGCCTGGCCGCGAATGGACGCAGAACTGGCTGGCCCGACAAACCTGCCGTATGGGGCGCTACTCCCTGGAAGTGTTCTGCCTGGGGGTGCTGCTGGCGCCACTGGCAGACATGATCAATGCGATCACCGGCGATGCCTTCGCCATGCAGATTTTCACCGCACTGGTAGGCGCCGGGTTGATGGCGTTGCTGGGGGCCTGGCTGGACTTGAACAAGCGGCTCACGCAACCGGCGCGCGTTGCCACCGCCTGAAAAACAAAAAGCCCCGTAAGGGGCTTTTTGTTGAGCGCAGGAAACTCAGCTCGCGGTGCGTGCCGCCGCTTGAGTCGGCTGCAACTTGAACACGTAGAACAACACCGTCAGCAGCACCAGGAACACCGGCCCCACGTAGAGCGCCACACGGGTGTCCGGGAAGTACGCCATCAGGCCCACCACCAGCACCAGGAACGCCAAGGCCAGGTAGGAGCTGACCGGGTACAGCCACATGCGGTATTTAAGGCCGTCACGTTCGGCCTGGGTCAGGCTCTTGCGGAACTTGAGCTGGGCCAGGAGGATCATCAGCCAGGTCCAGATCGCGCCGAAGGTGGCGATGGAAGTGACCCAGACGAAGACTTTTTCCGGGACCATGTAGTTGAGCAGCACGCCCAGCAACAGCACGAAGATCGACAGCAGCAGCGCCTTGCGCGGCACGCCGTTGCTCGAGGTGGTACCGAACGTGGCCGGGGCCTGGCCGTTCTGCGCCAGGCTGTAGAGCATGCGCCCGGTGCTGAAGATACCGCCGTTGCACGACGACAACGCCGCGGTGATCACCACGAAGTTGATGATGCCGGCGGCGGTCTTGATACCCAGGCGCTCGAAGGTCATCACGAACGGGCTGCCCTGGGTGCCGATTTCGTTCCACGGGTAGATCGACAGGATCACGAACAACGCACCGACGTAGAACAGCAGGATGCGCCAGAACACCGAGCCGATGGCACTCGGGATGGTCTTCTGCGGGTTCTTCGCTTCACCGGCGGTGAGGCCGATCATCTCCACGCCCAGGTAGGCGAACATCACCATCTGCAGGGACATCAACACACCCTGCACGCCATTGGGCATAAAGCCGCCGTGGGTCCACAGGTTGGAAATGCCCAGGGCCACGCCATCGTTGCCAAAGCCGAACGCGATGATGCCGACGCCGCAGATCACCATGGCGATGATGGTGACGATCTTGATCAGCGCGAACCAGAACTCGAACTCACCGAAGGCCTTGACCGCGATCAGGTTGATGGTGCCCATGCTGATCAGTGCTGCCAGGGCCCAGATCCAGCGGGGTGTATCGGGGAACCACACGCCCATGTACACGGCGACGGCCGTGATTTCTGCCACGCAGGTCACCAGCCACAGGAACCAATAGTTCCAGCCGGTGAGAAAGCCCGCCAGCGGGCCGAGGTAATCCTGGGCGTAGCGGCTGAACGAACCGGCCACCGGGTTGTGCACGGCCATCTCGCCGAGGGCGCGCATGATCACCAGGATCGCCAGGCCGCCGATGATGTACGACAGCATGATCGCCGGGCCGGCCATTTCAATGGCCTTGGCCGAGCCTAGGAACAGGCCGACGCCGATGCATGCACCGAGGGCCATCAGGCGAATATGCCGTTCGCCGAGTTCGCGTTTCAGCGGACCGCCCTGAGCGGTCTCGCCGTGGGGCAGATGATTGCCAGCTGGCATAGGGATACAACCTCGTCTTGTTATTGGATATGAGCCACCGAGTCCGGGGCGTCATGGCGGGTCTGCCATGGCGTACCGTTGCCGGATCACCTTTTGGGTAAAACGGTCTGGCCGGGCCAGATCAGCGGGGGTGCAGTATAAAAAGCTAAACCCAGGGGTTTTCACTCTATAAACGGCAAGATTCAGCGGGAACTCTCGGTAAAGGCGCCTTTTGCGGAGGAGCATCACCTGGTTAGCGTAGGAATCATCGCCACCAAACGGCGGCGAGTATTGCACGGTAATGGTGCAGCGTCATGCCCCTACCTTTGGCGGGTTTACGGGTGGGGGAGGCTCTAGCTCGACGGTTTGGGGTTATGTGGCGGGGTTATCTGTGACGAGCGGGCTTGACTGTGGCGAGGGGGCTTGTCTGTGGCGAGGGGGCTTGTCCCCCGTTGGGCTGCGTAGCAGCCCCAAAACCTGCCATAAGTTCTATCCGGAAAAATGCGGTGTCTTTACTGGGGCTGCTGCGCAGCCCAACGGGGGACAAGCCCCCTCGCCACGGACAAGCCCGCTCGCCACAAATCTACCTTCGAGAAACACGCCGACACTGAACTGCAAGAGAGCACTCCACAGCAGCTGCTAACGTCAATTGACTACTTCCCCTCAAGGAGCAAAGGAATGCTTCATCAACCCAACTCTCATCTGTTACGCCGTGGTCGACATTCAGAATCTGGCCGTCCTTATCTGATTACCGCCGTGGTTCACAACCGGCAACCCCTGTTCAAAGACTTCCATTTGGGAAGACTACTGGTAGCAGAATTCAGGAAGACCCATGAATTGGGAATGGTCGACTCTCTGGCATGGGTCGTCATGCCTGATCACTTTCATTGGCTATTTGAGCTGCAAGGCACAACGTTGTCGCAGGCTGTGGGACGTACCAAATCCCGCAGCACCCTCACCATTAATCGCGCACGCGGCAGCAAAGAACGATTCTGGCAACTTGGCTACCATGACCGAGCAGTGCGTAGCGATGAAGACCTTCGCAAAATTGCCCGCTACATCATCGCCAATCCTCTGCGAGCGGGCCTGGTCGAACATATTGGTGACTACCCACTATGGGACGCAGCCTGGCTCTGATTTTTCCTGTGTGGAGAGGGCTTGTCTGTGGCGAGGGGGCTTGCCCCCCGTTGGGCTGCGCAGCAGCCCCAGTAAACACACCGCATTTCTTCAGGAAGATCTTCATGGCAGGTTTTGGGGCTGCTGCGCAGCCCAACGGGGGACAAGCCCCCTCGCCACAAACAGCATCACACTCACAAATCCCCCTCACTCGCCCACCACCGTCTAAGCTTCAACCAAGTCCGATCAATCTACGTAAATGGATCAATCGACTATGGGCGCTTTATGGCAAAACGCTTCGACCAAGGCTGCGGTATCCACCGATAGCCCGGATGAACAGCCGTTGCCACAAAGCCCTCCTCCCCGCCGACGGTTGTGGTGGCGGCTGTTCTGGCTGGTGCTGCTGATTGCGCTGATCGCCCTGGGCTTTGCCGCCCTGCGGGAAATGCGCACTTCAAGGTTGCAGGCCAAAACCTTCTCCGACATTGCCTCAACCCTCACCTACCAAATGCATTCGGGCCCCAGCGATGCGCGGGTTTACCCTGGCGCCGGGCCCTTTGACAAGCGCCTGGGCTACAGCGCCCTCGGCGAGTTCCTGCCGCGCTTGATCAAGCGTGACTACCTGATCCAGGCTCAAGCGCGCTTCTCTCCCGACCTGATGGCCTACGCCCAGCGCGGCCTGTTCGTGCCCTACCCGGAAAAGATCCAGGCCGGCCTGACCATCACCGATTGCCGCGCCGCGCCGCTGTATCAGTTCACGTATCCACAACAGTTCTACCCAAGCTTTGCGGCGATCCCGCCGGTGGTGGTCAGCAGCCTGCTGTTTATCGAAGACCGCGACCTGCTGGACCCGAAAAACCCGCAACTCAACCCGGCCGTGGATTGGCCGCGCTTTGCCAAGGCCGCCTGGTCCCAGGTGGCGAAGCTTTTGCACCTGCCCGGCCAGACGGCAGGCGGCAGTACCCTGGCCACGCAGCTGGAAAAATACCGCCACTCGCCCGACGGCCTGACCCTGTCCGGCGGCGAGAAAATCCGCCAGATGATTTCTGCCAGCGTGCGCGCGTATCAGGACGGCCCGCAAACCCTTGCCGCTCGCCAGGACATCGTGCGCGACTACCTCAACAGCGTGCCCCTGTCGGCGGTACCCGGCCATGGCGAAGTGCACGGCATGGCCGAAGGCTTGCGCGTGTGGTACGGCGCCGACTTCAACCAGACAAACGCGCTGCTCATCGGCACCGACCCCAAACAGCTGCCGCAAAAGGGTCTGGCGTTGCGCGAGGTGCTGTCGCTGATGATCGCCCAGCGTCGCCCGTCTCACTATCTGTCCAAGGGCCACAAGGAACTGGCGGACCTCACCGACAGCCACATCCGCCTGCTCGCACAAAACAACGTGATCGACCCGGCGCTGGCCAGCGCAGCCCTCGCCAGCAAAGTCACCTACCGTGACTGGCAGCAACAATCGACGATCCAGCCAATCGAAACCAACAAGGGCATCAGCGTCGCCCGCACTCGCCTGGCCGCCCTGCTCAACCAGCCGCTGTACGACCTCGACCGACTCGATCTCTCTGCCACGAGCACCTTGCAAGCCGACCTGCAAAGCCAGGCCAGCACGTACCTCAAGCAACTCGCCGACCCCGCCTTCGCCGCGCAGATCGGCCTGCTCGGGCCCACGCTGCTGACGCCCGCCAGCACCGCTCAGGTTCGCTACAGTTTCAACCTCTACGAGATGACACCCGACGGTGCCCGCGTGCGCGTGCAAACCGACAGCACCGACCAGCCATTCGACATCAACGAAGGCAGCAAGCTGGAACTGGGTTCAACCGCCAAGCTGCGGGTGATGACCACCTACCTGCAAATCGTCAGCGAGTTGCACGACAAATACGGCGCGATACCCGCTGCCCAACTGCGCAAGATTCCGGTGGACGACCAGGACCGCATCACCCGCTGGGCCCTCGATTACCTGATCCAGAACAGCGACCGCAACCTGCCGGCCATGCTCGACGCCGCCCTCAATCGCCAATACTCGGCCAACACCGGCGAAGGCTTTTTCACCGGCGGCGGCATGCACCACTTCCACAACTTCCGCAGCCAGGACAACGGCCGCAATCCCACCTTGATCGAGGCCCTGCGCGAGTCCATCAACCTGCCGTTCATTCGCTTGATGCGCGACCTGGTGCGCTACACCACCTACCAGGGCCCGAACAACAGCGCCGAGTTGCTCAAGGACGACAACGACCCGCGCCGCCAGGAATACCTGGCCCAGTTTGCCGACCGCGAGGGCACTACGTTCCTGCTCAAGTTCTGGAAAAAGTACCGCAACAAAGATACCCAGGCGCGCCTCGATACTTTCCTCGATGGCATGCACCCCACCGCCATTCGCCTGGCCGCCGTACACCGCTACCTGCTGCCCAACGCCAGCCAGGCGAGTTTCAACAGCTTCGTCCGCTCGCACTTGAGCAGCGTCAAAAGCCCTGAAAAACTCACCGACGAGCGCCTCGAAAAGCTCTACCAGAATTACGGCCCCGGCGCCTACGACCTGCCTGACCAAGGCTATATCGCCAAGGTTCACCCGCTGGACCTGTGGCTGATGGGCTACCTGCTGAACAACCCCGACGCCACCTTCACCCAGGCCACCGCCGCCAGTGAACACGAGCGCCAGGAGGTTTACAGCTGGCTGTTCAAGAGCCGCCACAAGAGTGCCCGCGACAGCCGCATCCGCACCATGCTGGAGATCGAAGCGTTCCTCGATATTCACCAGCGCTGGCAAAAAGTCGGCTACCCCTTCGACCATCTGGTGCCGTCGCTTGCCACGGCCATCGGCAGCTCCGGCGACCGCCCGGCGGCCCTGGCGGAACTGGTGGGGATCATCCTCAACGATGGCGTACGCCAGCCCACCCTGCGTATCGACAGCCTGCGCTTTGCCGCCGACACCCCGTACGAAACCCGCTTGGTCAACGACCCCAATCGCGGCAAGCGCGTGATGCCTTCCGAGGTGGCCACGGCACTCAAGGGGGCGCTGTCCCAGGTGGTGGACGCGGGCACTGCACGACGCGTGTCCGGCAGTTTCAAACTGGCGGACGGTACGCCTTTGGCCATGGGCGGCAAGACCGGTACCGGCGACAACCGGATCGAAGCCATCGGCGCCGGTGGGCGGATCCTCAGCTCCAAGGCGATCAACCGCACGGCGACCTTCGTGTTCTACATCGGCGAGCATCATTTCGGCACGCTGACCGCCTTCGTCCCCGGCGCTTCGGCCCAGGGTTTCAAGTTCACTTCGGCGTTGCCGGTACAGGTACTCAAGGGCATGGCGCCGATTCTTACGCCCTATCTGCAACCGGGCAACAACAGCTTATGCAGCGTGCGCTGATGGGCCTATCCCTGCGCTTTTCACTTGCGGATTACTGAGGGATCCGCCGCGGTTTCCACCCACTATTCAAACTTATCCGCAGCCGTGCCGGTGCATAGACTCAAGCCTTCTTTTTGAGCTCTACAGGTTGCCCCCATGGCCGACATACCCGACCAGTCCCTGCACCACGCGTTTATCGAAAACGCCCTGCCGCACTGGCTGAAAACCACCTCGCCACTCCGCCTGCGCGCACTCAACGACGTCGCCCGCCAAGGCATCCGCCACTATCCCCATGCCAGCGCCAACCAGCATCAAGCGCTCAAGCCCGCGATCGCCGCACACTGGCAGCAGCAGGCTGCGATGGACCAGCGATTCCAGGCATTGACCGACGTGTACGCCTTCGCCGAACCGCTGCTGAAAAATGCCTTGAAGGCCTATGGCGAGATCGACGTCAGAACCACCTGCCTGCGGCTGTATGCCAGCGCCAAAGTTGCCTGGTGGGTGCACGATTTCAATCGTGGGGAGCAAAGCAAAACCCTGTCGCTGCTGGACGTCGCGCTGGCCAACTTTGCCGCCTCGGACACCTTCGTCGACTACGCCTTCCTGTCCGCCGAAGACCCACGCGGGCAGCGGGATACACTGACCTTGCGCCACTCCATCACCGGCGCCGTATTGACCGCTGAACAGTTCAAGCACATCTGCCGCACCCTGGACCTGGGCGCCCGCTACCAGAAAAGCCTGCGCCAGGCCCTGGGGTTCTATGACCCGGCGGTGACCCGGGCCGTGCGCCTGCAGATGATTGCCACAAAGAAGACTGCCCTGAGTACGGCGGCGCACCTGGCCTTGATCAACCGGGACATCGACGCCGATGCTCACGGCGCCGTGCTCGACCTGATCGCCGGCCGCGTCGCACTGCTGGACGGGCAGGCGCTTGAATGCCATACCCTGAGCCTGATGAACACGGCATTGACCGGCATCCTGTTGCTGTTTGTCCCGCAGCCCACCCGGCCCGTCGGCAAGGTGCTGGTGTACATCCCCGCAGACCCCGAACACCCTCTGAAGCAATACCCTTCGCCTGCGGCCTTCCTCAGCCACCTCACGGAAAAACTGCGGGACAGCCAGCGCTACCAGACCTTCTTCAGCCAGTTCATCGACCACGCCAGGCGCGGTGAATTCTTTGCCGGGCTCAATACACGCTTGAGCCGTGTGCGCTGGCATCAAACCGCCCACACCGACCCGCGCCCCAGCTGGCGCGACACTCCGATCACCCAGCCAAACCTGCAATTCAGCGTGCAGGCTATCGGTGACGATCACGTCAATCGCTCAACGCTCGCCGCCGAAAATGACCTGTGGAATTACCAGTACCGCCTCAAGTTGAACAAGATCGTCAACGATGCCCTGGACATCGCCGTGCCCACCGCCACCGCCGACCGCCACGCGCGCTGGGCCTGGTGGGACAACCTGGAAAAAATCCTCGGGGATATCTTCAATGCGGCGCTGCTGGTGCTGACACCCTTCGTGCCGCTGCTGGGGGAAGCGATGCTCGCCTACAGCCTGTACCAGATCACCGAAGAGGTGTTCGAGGGGATTGTCGATTGGGCTCAGGGGCGCGGTGCCGAGGCGGCGGAGCAAGTGGTCGCGGTGGCCGACAGCGTGATCCAGTTTGCCTTGTTCGGTGCTGCCAGCCAGTTGGGCCATGTCGCACGGCTCAAGCTCAGCCCCTTCGTCGAAGGCTTGCGCCCGGTGGTGCGGCCCGACGGCAGCACGCGCCTGTGGCACCCGGATATTGCGCCCTATGCTGTGAAAAACCTCGACCAGCCGCCCATTGTCGACGGCCTGCACACCCATCGGGGCAAGCAGATCCTCGCGCTGCAAGGTACTCACTTCGAAGTGCAGGCAGACCCTGAAACCGGCGACACGCGTATCGCTCACCCGGAGCGCGCCAACGCCTATCAACCCCTGGTGCGGTTCAACGGCGACGGCGCCTTCGTACATGAAGCCGAGCAACCGCGCACCTGGGACAGCGCCACGCTGATGCGCCGCCTGGGGCCGCGCACGGCGCCCTTCAGCAACCAGCAACTGCAGCAGATGCAACGCATCAGCGGTGCCGACGACGGTGTGCTGCGCAACCTTTACGTGCAAAACCGGCCGACCCCGCCGCTGCTGGAAGCGACCCTCAATCGCTATGAAGCCCAGCGCGCTGCCACACAGACCGTGCACACCATTCGCGCCGGCGCACCGCTGCCGCTGGATGCGACGTCCGCCTGGTTCGAGCAGACCATCACCGAGCTGCCGGGCTGGCCCCAAACCAAGGCATTGGAAGTGTTCGTGCGCTCGGACAAGAGCGGTGACTCCCACAAGTACGCCAACCCGCAGGCATCGCCGGCCGACACGCTGCAATTGAGCCTGGCCGAGGTGATGTCCGGCGAGTTGCCGGCGCGGGTGCTGGAGTTTCTCGATGAGCCGTCGATCAGGCACCTGCTGGGCGGCGACGTGCCGCAAGCACTGCGCGTGCAAACCTTGCGCGATCAACTGGCGGACTCGGTGGCGCGCCAGACCGGTGACATCGCCGACTACATCCATCAGGCCCGCCAGGTCAGCGCCGATCCCCATGAACGCCGTTTGCGCGAACAGGTCAGCCCGCTGGACCGGCCGCTGGCCGACACCCTGCTGGCCGGCACAACCCCGGCCGAACGGCAAACCCTGGACCACCACGTACCGCTGCGCCTGCTCAATCAGGCCAGGGAACTGAGCTTCGCCCAGCACAGTGTCCAGGCCTACGCGGGGTTCTTCCCGCCCTGGGCGATCACCGAAGGTACCGAGCGCCTGGTGCTCAATACCCTCAAGCGCTACAGCGATGGCTTTGGCGACCTGCACCTGCAAATCCGCGATCGCCTGGTCAGCGGTACGCTGCGTTGTGAAGCCGGGCCGGCCGATGCCCGCCGGCGCCGGGTGCTGGTGCGCCAGAACGACGTGGGCTACGAACTGTTCGATCAGCAGGGCCAGCGCCTGCATGGGCCGGATACCCTGTATGAATGCCTGTTGCGCGCGCTGTCCGAAGCGCAGCAACGTGAACTGGGCTACCGGCCCGGCCAGGGCGCCGGGCTCAAGCATTGGCTGATGGAAACCCTCGAACCCCTGGCCGAACGGCGCCGGGTGCTGGCCGAGCCACCGCTGCGCAGTACGGCAGATGTGCAGACCACCACCCTGCTCGGCGGCGCGGCCCTCGGCGGGTTGCGCCGCGCCCAGGAGCACCTGGGCCAGGCCCGCGCCCGGGAGGTGCTGGCCAGTCTGTTCCCGACCCTGGAGGAGGAACGCCTGCAGCGGTTCCTCAATGAGATCGGCCCGGGGCTGAACAACGATGTCCTCAATCGCCTGGTCCTGCAGCGGCACAACCTGTACCGGGAGCTGGAGCAATGGAAGCGCCTGCCCGGCCCCCATCCCAAAAACAGCCGCATGGCCCGGGAGGAAAAACTGCGTAAAAATATCATTGCGCACAAACTCTATCGCTGCTGGGAAGACCGCCTCGCCGAGCACCGCGACGACTTGGGCCAGGTGCAGAGCGGCGCGAGCCTGGACCTCAGCGCCCTCGACCTGCCCGGCAGCCTGCCGCTGCTGGGCAATGGTTTCGAGCACGTCACCCAACTGAAGCTGGCCAACTGCATGTTCAACGACAGCCAGTGGCCCTTTCTGCAGGCATTCCCGTCCCTGCGGGAGCTGGACGTCAGTGCGAACGAACTGACGCGGCTGCCCGAGCCCATCGCCAACATGCGCTACCTGCGCGACCTCAACCTGGGGGAAAACCAGATCACGCTGCTCAACGGCGACGTTGCGCGCCTGAAAAACCTCAAGCACCTGCGCAACCTGAACCTGTACCGCAACCCGCTGACGCAGCCACCGAACATCTCGAAAATGCCGCACCTGCGCCGCCTGTTCCTGAGCCGCACCCCCATCACCCAATGGCCCACCGGGCTGTTTGCCCACCCACGGGAGGAGGGTTTCCTGCTGGACCTGAGCCAAACCCGGATTGATCATGTGCCAGCGCTCATGGCCGATAGCGCCGAGGCCCGGACCGTCGCCCATACCCGCCTGGACCGCAACACCCTGCTCAACGACCAGCGCCTGCTGTACGAGCAGTACCGCGAAGCCGCCGGACTGGACCCCAACCGCAGCTATGAACCCCGTGGAGAGAGCGGCCCGTGGCTGGAACGGGTCAGGCCGCCGTTACTGGGCAGGCGCCAGGAGCTGTGGCAAGCGGTGGAGCGCGAGCACGGCTCCCAGGGTTTGTTCGAGGTGATCAAGGCCCTTGAAGCGCCCGACTTCTTCCAGCGGCCCCAGGACATGGACACCTATTGGGACAATCTTGAAACGTTGCGCGAGCGCGTCTGGCGTTTGCTGGAGGCGGCCCACAACGATACGGCGCTGCGTGAAAAGCTGTTCAAGATGGCCAGTTTTCCCGGCCTGTGCGCCGACGGCAGTGCACAGATTTTCAATGACCTGGGCATCGAAGTGCTGGTCAGCGAAGCCCAGCGTTACTCCGCCTCGGCCAGCGAGCGCGAGGGCAAACTGGTGACGCTGGCAAAGGGCAATGCACGGCTCAAGCAATTGAACCGCATCGCCAGCGAGGACATTGCCCATCGGCTCAAACCCGAAGCCGAAGGCGGCCTCGGCCAATGGCTGCGTTCGCAACGACGGGAGGGCGTGATGGGTAACGTGGACGACGTGGAGGTCTACCTGAGCTACCAGACCTCCCTGGCCAAGCGCCTCGACCTGCCCTGGCTGTCGGAACACATGCTGTACCGCGACACCGGTGACGTAAAACCTACGCAGATCGAACAGGCCTACAGCACGGTGCTGGAGCTGGGCGAAGGCGATGGCCTGGTCAACCAGATGTTGCTGGAGCCCTATTGGGAACAGTACCTGCACGACCACCACCCGAACACCCTTGAGGCCAATGCCCGGCATTTCGACGAACAATGCGCACGCCTTGATGAACTGCAGGAAGCCCAGGCCAGGCTGGCCCAGGCCAACGGCTTACCCGCCGAGCAGAAGGAAGCGTTGGGGCTCACGCTGATCGGCCTCGCCGACGCCCTGGGTGTACCGCACCCGCAGGTGCTGACCGGGCAACCCATGACGGACGACAGCTACAACCTGCTGCTCAACGAACTGGGCTACCGCGAAAAACAATGGATGCGCGAGTTGACCCACCAGGCTTTGGAACGCCACAGCCAACAACGTAACCGCGTCACGCGCCAGGTCTGACCGTATGGGTGTGTCATGGCACCCCCATTACCAGTACGCCGCTGCCGTTCAACGGCCCCTCGACAGGCAGGGACCCCGCCTGCTTGACCAGGGCGAACGTTACAACGTCGCTCCCGGAACTGTTGGTGATACGGGTCAGGAACGAGCCATTGACTCGAACCGCAGTCCCCTGACGGACAAGGGCCGTGCCCACGTTCGGATTGCTCATCACCAGCGCATTGGCGTTGAACGAGGACGGCGTGCCTTTGTAGGTAATGGTGATCGGCGTGGTAATCCCCGGGTCCGGGCACCGGTAGGTGAGCGTGCGATCGGTACGAACGGTGGTTGATACGGGGTCGGTGCCTATCGCCCTCTGGTGCACGTTGCCGAAGTTGATTTCGATCGGTTGGTTATTGTTGATCGTGCACGACGACGGGGAGATGGTGAAGTCGTTGTTGGCGATGTACGTAAGCTGCAGGCTCGTGGAAAAGGAATCGTAGTTGTTGGTCTGGTCGAGACGTAACACGCCCAGAGTGTCACCTATTCGAATGTCGATCGGGTTGGTCGGGTTGTTGCGGATCAATATATAAGGGATGACATCGATCGGGATCGGAGACGTATTGTTAGGCATGGTCGCAATCCTGATACCCGCCTGGATAGGCGTGTTCCAATAACTGCCATTGATACGCAAGCCGGTCGTCTGGCTGACGAACTTCGGACCAGGCGACCAGGCCGGGCCGATCCTCGTCCCGGTGGCCCAGTAGTCCTGCCGTCCATCCGGGGTATAGCTGTCCGGTTCAAACCGGCATTCGATCCTCACCCCGGACAGGAGAATGCGCGGCTCATTCACCTCCAGCCGCACATTCACCGGAACCTGCAGGTTCAACGTCCCGCCAATGCTCACCCGTTGCCAATTGCCGCCATTGACCCGGCAATCAGCCGCTTTCACGGTCGTCGTGACGCCAGCCAGGGCAAGCAGCACAACGGCTCCAAATAGTCGTTTCATGTTGTTCTCTTTCATCCCATGCATAACGGTTTAGCGTTACGGATAATCCAGCGTAAACGTCGAAGTCACACGGTAGCTGCCGTGCCCGATGGTCTTGTCCCGCAGGGCATCCGGCTCACCCTGCACATAGGCCTTGAGCAGGATGACGTTGTTGCCGGGGCTCAATTTCTGTTCGTCGCCGACCTTGTTCACCGGCACCGGCTTGTCGCTCAGTGTCTCCAAACCCAGCCCGATACCAGAGGCACCGCTGCCACCGTCCAGCGCAAACAAACCGGGCAGCGCGCGGTTTTCCGCACCGTTGAACAGGATGGTCACCGAGTCGCTGATGGTGGTATTGCAGTCATCCAGGTGCAGGGTGAAACGTTTGCCCACTGAGCGTGTGTTGATGTAGAGGTGCTTGCTGGTCAGGTCCCACAGCTCCAGGGTGATGGCTTCATCGCCCGGGCGGATGGTGCAGGCCTGTTCCACCAGGTTGCCCTTGAACCTCAGGTTGTCCACCGCCTGCGCCGTGGCCGCCAGGCCGAAGGTCAGCAGCAGGACCAGCCCCTTATGAATCATTGCGTGTCGCATACACTCGACTCCTACTGGTATTCAGCCAACAGTGTGGCCACCGCCGTGAACCCTTGGGCCTTCAGGACCGAACCCGGCCGTTTGACCGGCACCACTTCCAAGGTCGGCGGTGCCGCCAGGCTGATGTCCAGCGGCGTGTTGAGGCGAAACGGCGCGTTGTTCTGGTACAGCCGAATGCCCAGGTCAGGCGCAGTGGTCTGCAGGGCCGCGTTATCAAAGCTTGTCTCTGCGCCCTTGACGCTCAACTTCAACAGCCACGGCAGCGTGGAGGCGCCGCAGCGGATGGTGTAGCCGACGGCCCTGCGATATTTCACGCCATCGACACGCTTGGTGCCGACATCCCCGAAATCGACTTCAATCGTGCTGCCCGAATCAATCGTGCAGGGCGGCGGCTCGTTCAGCGTTCCGTTGAACGTCAGGTTGGCCGACGCAGCACTGAAAAAGCCGAAGCAACACAAGCCGAGCAACGTTCGCTGTGGCCAACATTTCATTGATCGTTTCCTCATTATTGGTACTCGATCACGAGGGTGGCGGCGGTCGCAAATGCCCCGCCCGTCAGCGTGCTGCCTGCGCGCTTGACCGGCACCGCCTGCACGGCCGGAAAGGTCGGATGGGTAAACCTGAGCGGCGTGTTCAGCGGCCAGTCCGCCCCATTGGCGAAGAGCTTGACCCCCAGGTCGGTCTTGGGGGTCGAGAGCACTTTGTTATCAAACCCGGCTGCCGCGCCCTTGAGTTCCAGGGTCATCGCGTTGCTGTAAACGGGAGGACTGCAGGTGACGGTATACGGCACGTCCCGTCGATAATTCACGCCATCAATCCGTGACGTCAGCAGGTCATTGCCGAACGGCACATTCAGCGTGCCGCCGCTGTTAATCACGCACGGTGGAGGTGCAATGATGGTCGCGCGGATCGTCAGGTTGGTATCGGCCTGCACGCCCTGGCTGACCGCCCACAGCAGTCCCGCACCGATAAAAATGGCCCACGGGCCGGTTAACCTGGTCATTGTTCTGCCCTTACTCATAATTGAGCCTGAAATCCACCACGGCCCGGAATGCACCGCTGGTCAGGGGTGCCGGGGTGCGCGTGGGCTGGACGTTCCAGGTCTGCGTGTTGCGGCCCAAGGGCAAGAACAATGGCTCCCCCCTTGAACCCAGCTGTACATCGCGCCCCTGGGAATCGGTCAGGCGCAGGCCCATCCCGGTGATGCCTTGCACCTTGACCAGCCGTGAATCATCGGCATCGGCTGGTGCGATGAACGCCACCGAGAGCACCGGTTGATAAGCACTCCATGTCAGGTTCCCCGTGCGTTCACTGGCGATGCGGCCGGCGGTGCGCCGGCAATCCTCGAACAGCAGTTGAAAGGCCACGGAGGTCGCCTGGTCACCCGGCCGTTGCAACTGGCTGGCCGACACCGGGCCCAGGTCGATCGTCTGGTGCAGGGATGCCATCTCCAGGCTGCAGGGGGTTTCATGCATGGACCCGAGAATGTTGAGCATCCCGACCATGCCCTCCACATCCTCGTCATCCGCGGCGTGCGCCGGCCCCATCAGGGCCAGCAACAGACCGCCCAAGACCTTCACTGTGTGCAACTTCATGACGTTCTCCGGCAGCAGGCACTACTGATTGGCCACAGACAGTTGCGTGTTCACCTTGCATGTCTCGCCACTGCAGGTGAACGCCAGCAGCGGACGGCCACCGTAATCATTCACGTAGGACAAATAGGGGGTGGTGCCGAGCTCCTTGGCAGTCGGCCCCAGGGCCTGCGTGCCTTTGGGCGGGACCATCACCGGCTCGAAGCCCGGTATGGTCTTGCCGTCCTTGCTGCTGCGCGCATCCACCAGGGTCACGTAGTAAGGCGTGGGGTTATTCACCTGGTAGTGATCGCCTTGCCGGGTAAGGGTCAGCTTTTCCTGCCATGGGTTGGACAGGTCCTGCTGGGTGGGGGTAATTGCCTGCGGCCGGTAAAACAATTTGATCCGGGTTTGCAGGGCGATTTGCAGGGTGTTGGGCTTGTCGCTGCGCGGCGGAATTTCCCGCAGGTTGAAGTAGTAGACCGTCTCCCGATCCTGGGGCAGCGATTTGGCGGCCGGCAACGCCTGGACTTTTACCTGGCTTTGCTTGCCGGGCTCCAGGCGTTGGACCGGTGGCAGCACGATCAACGGCGAGGTGATCTTGTTGCCCTCTTCATCCTCGATCCAGCCCTGGGCCAGGTACGGCAACTGGGGGTTGTTGTTGGTGATGTTGACGCTGGTTGCGTCTTTGCCACCGTCGAAAATCACGCGGGTACGGTCCAGGCCGACAGCGGCGTTGGCGCTCTGGCTCAAGACCGCCAGCAGCAGTGCGTAGGTAAAACGTATGTGGTGTTTCATGAGGATGGGTTCTCCATAGTGTTTCGCTGGCCGGTCAGGGTGGCTGGCTCGGGTGAGGCTTGATCGACGGCTACCCTCTGGCAGCGCAGTTGCAGGGCATCGGTGAACGCATCCGTTGGCAACTCGACAGGCAGCGTCAGGACACAACGCTCGGTGCCGCCCCAGCTGACGATCATCTGCTCGCCGGCCTGAATGCCGCTCAGGTAGACATCCCCGCCGTCATTCACCACCCCGGTGTCCTGCTGCTTGCGGTTTTTCACCGTGGCGCCGAAGGGCGGTGCGCTGCCATCCGGCAGGCGAAGAACCGCCATGGCCTTCTGGCCGGAAATCACTTCCAGGGATCGGTAGCCAATGGCCCCCTCGGTGAGGGTCAGTTGCGTCACGGATTGAGTGGCCTCGACATCGCTGGGCAATTTCTCCAGGTCAACACTGGCCGCCGTACGCTGGTAGCTGGTGATGTCGGAGATGACCGCCTTGCCGAACGCGTTGCTGCGGGTCGGCGTGCCGTAGCCCCGCACGGGCACATCGGGCACACCGGCGGTATCGACCAGCAGCCGGGTTCCGCCGGTACTGGTGGTTCGATGCAGCGCCCCGCCGTAAGGCGTGAGCGTGCCGCCGCCACGCACGGATGCGCTGAGGGTGCGGTTATTGCCTTGTTGCGTCGTGGCGCTGAGGTCGATGTCGGCCTGGTCACCAATATGGCTCAGGTAGCCGCTGGCCGAGGTGTCGCTGGCACTGACCTGGTAGCTGTTACGTTCATCCAGGCGATCGGCGTAGCGTGTGGTAAAGCTGTTTTTGCCGCCGGCCCTGTTGGCATCCATCGACAGGGTGCCGGTGGGTCCCAATGGCAGGCTGACCGTCAGCGCTGCTCCGTTGTCCTTATATTGGTATTCATGGGTGCGATATAAATTCAGCGACAGGCTCATGTTCCTGACAGAGCCCACGTTGAAGTAACGAGACGCCGACAGGTTCCAGCGCTGGGTGTCCGGCCGGTTCCAATAGGTTTGTTTGTTGTAGCTGGCATACACCGTGGTGTTCAGATCGCGGAACTGTTTGTTCACCGTGACCGTATACAGCGCCTTGTTACCGCCAATGGGTTTCCAGTGTTCAATGAAGTTACCGTCTTCATCGAACACGCCGCGCCCACCCAATTCACCGTTCAACCCATAGTGCCGAGCATCCAGGTATTGGCTCATGCTCAAGTAGTTCTTCTCGGAGAACCGGTAACCGGCGAAGGTGACCTGGCTGTCGTACTCTTCAAAGTTCTTGGAATATTGAAGGCGGTAGGATTTGCCCGAAAGTGTCTGGTTCCACAGGCTGGCGCGAGACTGGGTGACGTCCAGGGAAACGGCCCCGAACGCCAGCAAATCCCGCCCCGCCCCCACCGACAGCGCACGGTAGTTGTTATCCGTTATCGCACCGCCCAGCAGCGACCAACCATTGCTGATTCCCCAGGAAAACTCGCCGGTGCCGAAAAAGTCACCGTGGGAGTGGTACTGCAGGTTGGACGGTCGCCCGGCAGACAGCTTGTAACGAACCTGCCCGGGACGCGTCAGGTAGGGAACGCCTGCCGTATCGAGCTGGAATTTCTGTACCGAACCGTCCTGCTCCTCGACCCGCACATCCAGCGTGCCGGACACGGCGTCGTTAAGGTCCTGGATCCGAAAAGGGCCTGCCGCCACCAGCGTTTCATAGAGCACACGCCCCTGCTGGCTGATGACAACCTTTGCATTGGTCTTGGCCACCCCGACCACTTCCGGTGCATAGCCCCGCAGGTTGGGCGGCAGCTGGCTTTCGTCTGACTTGAGCCCGGCACCGGTAAAGCGGAAGCTGTCGAACAGGTCCGAATACAGGTAGTCCTCGCCCAACACCAGGCGTGCCTTCAGCGCAGGAATGGCGCGATATGCGTAATAGCGACTCCACTCCAGTTTTTGCCGGCTGGCCTGCGCCTCGCGGTCTTTCTCGACACGCCCTTGCCAATCCGCCCGCAGGCGCCAGGCCCCGGCATTGGCCCCGAGTGTGCCGTTACCGCTGAGGTCATTGCGCGTACCGTCACCTTTGCGGTAGCTGGACTGCGCCGTCATGTTGTAGTCGACCAGCAGCCCCGGCACCCCCTCGTCCCAACGTGACGGCGGGTCCCAGTTGATGGCGCTGTATTCCAGGTAGGCCTGGGGAAGGTTGATGTCCAGGGTGGACGTGCCCAGGTCGGCACTGACTTCCATGCCGGGCAAGCCCGTGACATCCAGGCACTGCCCGCCCTTCCACCACTTCAGCTGGTCAGCACCGGACGCCTTGAGGCCCAGTTGCTCGACAAGCTCGCGCGATAAACAGGGCACACTGCCTTTGGGATCATCATCGGGGGCAAAGAACGCCACCGATTGTTCAGATATAGGTTGGGTATTGAGCTGGACCACCATCGAGTAGGTGCCAGGCAAGATAAACCCACTGCGTGCAAACTGAGACAGGTCAATATTGGAGCGATCAATCAGATCAAGAACGTCGGTATTAAACTCAATATCCCCGGCGCCCATTGCAGTTCCAGCCAGTGATATCAACCCGCCAAAGAGGCTGGGGCGCAGCGTATTCATGACTTTCGACGTATTCAACATACACGCAACTCAATCTTCAAAAGTATTCCAACTTGAACCGCACTGCCGCGCGGTGAGCCCCTGCCAACAGCGGCACTCCGTTGCCCACCAGGCGGAGCCTGTAATGAAGTGTCATGTCGCCATCAACCACCGGCAGCAGCGCCATCGGCACTCCCGGCACACTCACCTGGCCAGCGGCGTCCTCAATATGGAAAGCAACCCCCTGCGAGGCCCCAAAGGCCGCAAAGGTGCGCCCGCCCATATCGCTGGGCCCGTCGAACGTCACGCGAAGATGCTCCCAGTCCGGCAGCGTTTCGCCGGGGCGCAGCGGGTCGGGACGCGTCACGGTGCAGTTGACCAGCCGTAGCTGGAACGGCTGCATTTGCCCCGCGCCCTCTCGCAACAGGCGGCCGATGGGTTCGGGAGGCATGTCGATGGTCTGATCGGCAGTGACCGCTTCCAGCCCGCAGGCCGAGTCGATGATCTCGCCTCCCAGCGTGACGAGCCCATCGCCTTGCACACGCGTCTGCGCGGCATCACAAGGGCTGATGAACAACGTCAATGAAGAGGCAATAGCGAGACTTATGAATGTTTTCACCTTGATCTCCCGCCAGTTTTCCCCCGCCACCAGTGGTGGCGGGGGAAACACTTACTGATAAGCCAAGGTGAAGTTGGCGACCGCGCTGAAATCACCAGGAACGATGTCGCCTGTCGCCTGGCCTTGTACGTAGGCGCCGAACTGCAGGGTGTTATTACCGGCAACAATGGCCTGCGGAGTGGTTGGCACGCCCAACTCAATCGCTTTGCCGCCGTGGGTCATCATGATGCCGATGCCGCCCGCGCTGCCGACCGTGCCAATGCCGCCAGGCACAACGCTGGACGGTGCACCGGTGAAGGTAGTGGTCACGGTGTTATCGGTGAGGCCAGACAGGTCGCACCCTTCAAGCTCGATCGCCACGGGGCGGGCGGTGGACTTGCCGCCGGATTGCAACTGATGCTTTGCAATAGCGCCAAGTGCAACTGACTGATCCACAGACTCAGGCTTGATAGAGCAAGCACCCGAATGGACCGAACCGGTAAATGTAATCGTCCCGTCCGCCGCATTAGCAACAGAGATCGAACCCGCCAACAGGCCGACAGTCAACAGCGCAGCTTTTACTTTAGTCTTCATTTGCAGAGGCTCACATGTATTAAAAATCAAAACGAAATCCTGGCTTAGTTGCGCACAGGACTTAATTAACCCAGCGCCAGAACAATTTCCTGAAGCAATGGAAATCGGATGCTTTCCAATTACTTGTATTGCAATTCAGGAGTTCGTTCGAGGCCGGGCAATTATCCATTTCGATTTTGAATATGAAAGCCGGTCGATTCGCTTATTCACGTAGCCTTGTCACACCAAGACACATAGGAAAATTATGGCACTTTGCCAAAACTTTTGAATCAACCGTAAGAAACGGACTACATCAACTTAACGAGAATGATTTAGTGCAGAACAAGTCCGTAAGAATAGGATTACATATTATAAAAAACAACAGTAATTACTGGGGCACGCCAACTAACAAGTTGGCGAATATGTCGAAAGGGTCAGTGCGCTGATCGGCCCGTTTCGAGTCCCGTCTCACAAGACGCGAGATGACCGTTCGTCTGCCGGGGTTGCGGCGGCAATAAGATATATCTTACGTTGTATCTAAACCAAACGAGAGCACCCAAAATGAGAGACCATCATTCACACCGCGACCCCGGTGACAGCCGCGACGGCTTCGACAAACGTCCAGGCCGCGAGCGCGGCGGCCGTGGCCCGCGGGTCTTCGCCCCCGGCGACCTGAAACTGCTGCTGCCGGCGCTGATCGCCGAACAGCCGTGCCATGGCTACGACCTGATTCGCCGGATCGAGACCCTGTTCGACGGCGCCTACAGCCCCAGCCCCGGCGTGATCTACCCCACGCTGACCTTTCTCGAAGAAAGCGAATTGATTACCGGCGACGCCGAAGACGGAAAAAAACGCTACACAATCACCGACGCCGGTCGTCTCTTCTTAAGCGAACAGGCGGTTGCCCTCGAAGGCATTCGCATGCGCATGGATGTGAGCAAACGTTCGCTGCGGGGCCAGGACCGTCCGCCGGAAATCCACGAGGCGGTGCATAACCTGCGCCACGCCTTGCATTCGCACCACGGGCGCTGGAGCCCGGAAGAAATCGTTCGTGTCGCGGCGCTGCTCAACAGCACCGCCCAAGCCATTGCCGACGGGAAAGCTCAATGAATACCCAAGCCATCCACCGCGTGACCCACGAAATCAAACGCCGCCGCCTCGAAGTCCTGCGGGTGGTCGACATCACCCCGCGCATGCGCCGCATCACCCTGGGCGGGCCGGAACTGGCGGGCTTTATCAGCCTGGGCAGTGACGATCACATCAAGCTGCTGTTCCCACAGAACGCCGCCGAACAGGCGGCGCTGGACAGCCCCGACTTCAACCTGCGCGGCGACGGCCCGCAACCCGCCATGCGCGACTACACCCCACGCCGGTACGACCTGGACATCGGCGAGCTGGACATCGACTTCGTGCTGCATGGCGATGGCCCTGCCTCCACCTGGGCCGAGCAGGCCAAGGTCGGCCAGCACCTGCATATCGGTGGGCCGCGTGGCTCGATGATCGTGCCGGATATCTTCGACAGCTACCTGTTGATCGGCGATGAAACCGCGATCCCGGCGATTGCCCGGCGCCTGGACGAATTACCGGCGGGGCGCAAGGTATTGGCGGTGATAGAGATCGCCAATGCGGCGGAACAGCAGCCGCTGGCCAGCGCTGCCGAAGTGGAAGTGATCTGGGTGGTGCGCGGCCAGGATGACCTGCTCGAGACGGTGCAGAACCTGACGCTGCCGGACGGTTCGCTGTACAGCTTTGTCGCCACCGAGAGCAAGCTCTCGCGCCAGGTACGGCGGGTGCTGCTGGACACGCACAACGTCAATGAGGCATTCCTCAAGGCCGTGGGTTACTGGCAACAGTGATCCCTGTAGGAGCGAGCTTGCTCGCGAAGAACCTGAGAGCGCCGCGTTAAACCAGACACACTGCGTTATCGTTAACGTTCTTCGCGAGCAAGCTCGCTCCTACAGATTTTATCCAGCCCCACCACCCCCAGAGCAATCAGTACAAACCCCACCAGAATCCCCCCGGCATTGATGAACACCTGTGGATAACCCAGGGTGTCCACGTTAATGAACGGATACTGATACAGCCCCCACACATACCCGCGCAACAACGCATAGGCGAAGTACACCACCGGGTAAATCACCCACAGCCCGATGTGTTTGAGGCGCAGGCTGCCCTTGGGCACGCACCACCACCAATACGCGACAAACACCAACGGCATCACGTCGTGCAGCAGCTCGTCCGCCACAAACTGCACCCCCGCAGGCTGCCACATGTGGCGCAACAACAGGCTGTAGGCGAGGCTGACCACGACAATGCTCACGGCAATCCCGCTGCTGACTACGGGCCCGAGGAAGAACCGGCTCGCCGCGGTTGGCCGTTGCACCCACGCATGGGTCAACACCACCGCCACCAGGGTGTTGGTGAGCACGGTGAAGAAGCTGAAGAAATTCACCAGGCCCGGCAACAGGCTGGCGCCATCGACCCAGCGGAAGTAGAAAATGATGTACTGCTGCAGCGCCAGGCCGGCCCAACCGCCGAGGGCTGCCAGGCCGATAAGGTGACGTTTCACCTCAGTCCTCGACCGGTCGCTTGGTGCGCATCAACTTCACGTACAGGCCCTCGACCTTCTCCCGCGCCCAGGGTGTCTTGCGCAGGAACGACAGGCTCGACTTGATGCTCGGGTCACTGGAAAAACAACGGATGTTGATGCGTTCGGCCAGGCCTTCCCATTGGTAATGCGCCACCAGCGCGGTGAGGACCTGTTCCAGGGTGACGCCGTGCAGTGGGTCTTTGTTTGTCGCGGTCATGCCGGGCCTTTTGTGCAGAAAAGAAGAAAACGAAGCCGCGCACCTTAGCGGACGGGCCGTGCGGGTGGAAGCGTTGCCTTCACTATAGGCCACTGTTCGATCGTTCCCACGCCCTGCATGGGAATGCCGAATTGGACGCTCTGCGTCCCTCGGTCGACGCAAGTTTTAACCCTGCGCAATGGTGACGCAGAGCGTCACGGCATGCATTTCCACGCAGAGCGTGGGAACGATCAGCGTGGGAGTGATCGAGCGGGGTTTGGGAAAGTTCCCCTTGGCAGGGAAAAAAGTGATGTTATATTGTAACGATAACTATCAAAGGGTATCGAATCCCTTACCGTTTTCAGCCTTCTCTTTTTGCCGTTTGCCAAGGAACGACCGATGTCCCTCTCTTCTCTCTGGCGCCTCACCCCGCTGGCCGCCGCCCTGTTGATCACCTCCCAGGCCAATGCCCTGGAACTGCAACCCCAAGTCATCACCGGCAACCCGCTGGGCAGCGAAACCCTCGCCTCGCCCACCACCGTGCTGGAAGGCGATGACCTGACCCTGCAACAAAAAGGCAGCCTGGGTGAAACCCTGAACAAGCAGCCCGGTGTGTCGTCGTCGTACTTCGGCCCGGGGGCCAGCCGGCCGATCATTCGTGGCCAGGATGGTGACCGCATTCGCCTACTGCGCAACGGAGTCGGCGCGCTGGATGCCTCGTCGTTGTCCTATGACCACGCCGTGCCGCTGGACCCGGTCAACGTCGACCGCATCGAAATCGTGCGTGGCCCGGCCGCCCTGCTCTATGGCGGCAGCGCCATCGGCGGCGTGGTCAATACCTTCGACAACCGCATCCCCACCGAAGCCATCGAAGGCATTCACGGGGCCGGTGAATTGCGCTACGGCGGCGCCGACACCACCCGCAGCAGCGCTGGCAAACTGGAAGCCGGCAACGGCACCTTCGCCTTGCACCTGGACGCCAGCGCGCGGGAATTCAACGACCTGAAAATCCCCGGCTTTGCCCGCAGCCGCCATGCACCGCCAAGCGACGACGGTGAAGGCAAGAACGGTCGCCTCGGCAACAGCGACGGACGCCAGGACGGTGGTGCAGTCGGCGGTTCCTACACTTGGGACGACGGTTACGCCGGGCTGTCCTACAGCAACTACGACAGCAACTACGGCTCCCCGGCCGAGCAGGACGTGCGCATCCGCATGAAGCAGGATCACTACGCCTTTGCGTCCGAAATCCGCAACCTGCAAGGCCCGTTCACCTCGGTCAAACTCGACGCCGGCTATACCGACTACAAGCACATGGAAATCGAAGGCGGCGAGACCGGCACCACCTTCAAGAACAAGGGCTATGAAGCCCGGGTGGAAGCGCGACACTTGCCGATCGGGCCGTTCAACGGCGTGGTGGGCGCCCAAGTCAGTCGTAATGAATTCTCGGCCCTGGGTGAAGAAGCCTTCGTGCCGCAGACCGATACCAACGCCGGCGCGCTGTTTATCCTCGAAGAAATGCAGGCCACCGAGCGCCTCAAGCTGAGCCTCGGCGGGCGCCTGGAACACACTAACGTCGACCCGGACGGCAAAGGCAACGCACGCTTCGCCAATGCCGACAAATCCGCCGACTTCACCGCCGGCAGCCTGTCGTCCGGCGCGGTGTACACCCTCACGCCGATCTGGTCCCTGGCCGCCACCCTCGGCTACACCGAACGTGCCCCGACCTTCTACGAGCTGTATGCCAACGGCGCTCACGTCGCCACCGGCACCTATGAACTGGGCGACGCCAACCTGTCGAAAGAAAAAGCCGTGTCCAGCGACCTGGCACTGCGCTTCGACAACGGCACCCACAAGGGCAGCTTCGGCGTGTTCTACAGCCACTTCTCCAACTACATCGGCCTGCTGGGCAGCGGTCGCACCTTGAATGACGAAGGCGAGGAAGACGCCGGCGGCATCCCTGAGTACAAATATTCCGGTGTGCGTGCGCGTTTCGCAGGCTTTGAAGCCCAGGATCACATCAAGCTGGGGGAAGGTGCCTACGGCAAGTTTGCGCTGGAACTGTCGGGCGACTACACCCGTGCAACCAACCTGGACACGGGTGAAGCGTTGCCCCGCATTGCGCCGTTGCGTTTGAACAGCGGCCTCTTGTGGGAACTGGATCGCTGGCAGGCGCGGATTGACGTTGAACACGCGGCGGGCCAGGGGCGGGTGCCGGATAACGAAAGCGGTACCGACGGCTACACCACGTTGGGCGCCAGCGCCGGCTACCGCTTCAATGTCGGCGGCAGCCAGTGGCTGGCGTTCGTCAACGGCGAGAACCTGACGAACCAGACCGTGCGCTACGCCAGTTCGATCCTGCGGGACATCGCCCCGGCGCCGGGTCGAAGTGTGCAGGTTGGGTTGCGCACCACCTTCTAACTGACTGCACTCGGTTAAAACTGTGAGAGCGGGCTTGCTCGCGAAAGCGCAGTGTCAGTCAATACATGGGTGACTGACTCACCGTCTTCGCGAGCAAGCCCGCTCCCACATTGACTGTGCCCACTTCGAACAGGTTGTGGGGTTAGTACCGCGCATCCACGGGCTTACCCCCCTTCGGCCAGTCCTTCACCTTGTCCGGGAAATCCGGACGAGGTTGTTGGGAGAAGTACGCTGCCACATCCACCGCTTCCTGATCCGACAACCCGCCCTGCCCCAACGGGAATTTCTCGTGGAAGCCAATCGGCATGTTGCGTTTGACGAACGCCGCCGCCGTGTACAGCCGCGCCATCCCCGCCCCGATATTGAACGACTGCTCGCCCCACAACGGCGGGTACACCAACTCGCCATCCGCCCGCGTCAACCCTTGGCCATTGTCGCCATGGCACACCGCGCATTGCCGGGCGTACACCTGCCTGCCATTCTGCATATCCGGCTTGATCGCCGGGTCGACCTTGCCCACCCCGCGCCCGGCGACTTTGTCTTCGGGCCTGGTGTTGTTTTTCATCCAGTCGAAGTACGCCACCATCGCCTGCATATCCGCCGATTCCGGTGGCAACGGTTTGCCATTCATCGAGCGACGGAAGCAGCCGTTGATCCGCTCTTCCAGGCTCACCACCTTGCCCGCACGCGGCGCATAGCTCGGGAAAAATGCCGAGACGCCCACAAACGGCGAACCATCCGCCACGGTGCCGGCGTTGAGATGGCAGCTGGTGCAGTTCAGCGAGTTGCCCACGTTATTGGGCAGCAGTTCCTTGGTCTGCAGGTGCAGGCGCATGCCGCGTACCACCTGATCGGCATTCGGCGCCGCCAACAATTCGGCCAGGCGTGGGGTTTCAAACGCTGACGAATCGGTGGTGACCGGGTTGAGCTGGCCGCGCATTTTCTTCACTTGGGCAGCCGTGACAGGCGTGCCTTCGTTGCCCCAACTGCTGCGCACGAAACTGAGGATTTCAGCGATTTCCTGATCCGCCAACCGCGCAAACCCAGGCATGGTGTAGACCCGTGGATGGGCTGCGGTCTCGGCGGTTTCCCAACCGGTGAGGGTGATGTGCAGCAGTGACGTCGGGTTGTTCGAGGCAACGCTCGGGTTGCCGGCCAACGGCGGGAACAGCCCTTTCACCCCGCCGCCATCGCTGCGGTGGCAGTCACTGCAAAACTGCATGTAACCCAGGCCACCACGGCTGGTGAACAAGTCCTTGGGCGGTGCGGCGGGTTCGTGGGCCACGGCGGGCATCGGCAGATCGTCCTTGCCCGGCGGCAGGGATTTGAGATACGTCGCGATGGCGGTCAAATCGGCATCGGTGAAGTGTTGGGTACTGTGATGAATCACATCCGCCATGTTGCCCGCGACCGTGGCAAAGCGGTTCTGCCCGGTCTTGAGCAATTGCACGGTGTCGTCCACCGTCCACAGGTTGCGCAGGCTCAAGGCGCGCCAGTGCTCGACAGTCTCACCGGCCAGGTAATGCCGGCCACTGCGGCCCGCGTCGCTCATGGCTTTTTCCTGGAAGGCGATGCCGCGCGGGGTGTGGCACGAGCCGCAGTGGCCCAGGCCCTGGACGAGGTAGGCGCCACGGTTAAGCACGTCATCCTTCGCCGGGTCCGGCACGAATGGTTGCTTGTCGAGAAACGCCAAATTCCACAACGCCAGGCCCCAGCGCTGGTTGAACGGGAAGCCCATCTCGGCGTCCAGGTTGGGTTTGTTCACCGCCTCCACGCCCTGCATCAGGTAGGCGAACAAGGCGCGCATGTCGCCTTCGCTCATCTTCGCGTAGGACGGGTAAGGCATCGCCGGGTACAGGTTCTGCCCGGCCGGCGTCACGCCTTCACGCATCACCCGGTCGAACTGCTCGAAGGTGTACTGGCCGATGCCGGTGTCACGGTCCGGGGTGATGTTGCTCGAATAGATCGTGCCCATCGGCGTGCCCAGTTCCAGCCCGCCGGCCATCTGCGCACCTTGCCTGGCGGTGTGGCAGGCGATGCAGTCGCCCAGTTGGGCAACGTATTTGCCCTGTTCGATCAGCGTGGGGTCGGCTTCGTTGGCGTGCAGGGGAAGGGACAGGCACAGCACCACCCCCACAAGGCCCAGACGTGACAGGGGAAAAATCATCGCACTATTCCTTTAATAACCCGGCCTGGGGCGGTCCCCTCGGCGCAGGTTTGCAATCGTTTTTATTGGGTCATCAGGCAGATAACGGGGCATGGCCAGCCCCAGCTTCGTTGTAGCGGATTTTTTGCGCGCGGCCCTTGATGTGGATCAGGCGGCATGTTCTACAGTGGAACTGAAATTGACTAATTGACGCGGGCATCGATGTCGGCGAGGAGAGCAAGGATGCGTTATTCACCCTTTGTGGGGCGCATTGGCGGCGAATCCGTCAGTGCCTGGGATATTCACTACGCCGCCGCCGAAGCCCAACTGCGTGGCGAAGACGTGATTGTGCTCAGTGTCGGCGACCCGGATTTCGCCACACACAGCGCGATCTGTGAAACCGCCGTGGACGCCCTGCGCGCCGGCGACACCCACTACACCCCTGTGCTCGGCCGCCCGAAACTGCGGGAAGCCATCGCGGCCCGGCAGAGCCTGCTGCAAGGGATTGCGGTGCACGCCGACAATATCGCCCTGGTCGCCGGCGCGCAGAATGGCCTGTTCGCGGCCTGCTTGTGCCTGTTCAGCCACGGCGATGAAGTGCTGGTGCCAGAGCCGATGTACCTGACCTACGAGGCCTGTGTCCAAGCCTCGGGGGCACGCATTAGAACCGTCGAACAACCGGCCGCCAACGGCTTTCGCCTGACCCGTACCGCGCTGCAAGCCGCGATTACCGACAAGACCCGGGGCATCGCCCTCGCTACACCGTGCAACCCCACCGGCAATGTCTACTGCCGCGAAGAGCTGGAAGCCGTCGCCGAAGTGGCACGCGCCCACGACCTGTGGGTGATTTGCGATGAAGTGTATGGGCAGCTCATCTATGACGATCAACACCTGAGCATCAGCGCGTTACCCGGCATGGCCGAGCGCACGGTGGTGCTCAACAGCCTGTCGAAGAGCCACGCCATGACTGGCTGGCGGGTAGGCTGGGTGGCAGGCCCGCCCACGTTGATCAGCCATCTGGAGAACTTGCTGCTGTGCATGATTTACGGCCTGCCAGGGTTTATCCAGGCGGCGGCGCTCAAGGCACTGGAACTGGATGAGGCCGTGGTCAGCGATGCCCGCGCGGTGTATCGGCGCCGGCGTGACCTGGTGGTGAACGCGTTGAGTGCGATCAGCGAGCTGGACTGCCGAGTCCCCCAGGCGGGCATGTTCATGCTGGTGGACGTACGCCGCACCGGGCTCACCGGCCGGGAATTCGCCTGGCAACTGTATCGCCAGACCGGCGTATCGGTGCTTGACGCCCAAGCGTTTGGCGCCAGCGCCGAAGGATTTGTGCGGGTTTCGTTTACCGTCGCCGATGACACCCTCAGGGAGGCTTGCCAGCGCATTGCCGGCTTCGTCGAAGGGCTTGGGGCCGACGCCGCGCCTTTACGTGATCGCCGATAACAGGTAGCGGCTGTACCAGGAATTGGGCTACGAAAAACGCGCCTTCGAAATGGGCAAGCGCCTCGGTTAAATCAACCGTTGGTAAGATGCCCCTTGATGACCTGTACGTATTTCTGTACGTTTCAGCCATTAAGCGAGGACTCAATTATGGAAACTATCAACTACACCCATGCACGGGCCCATCTCTCGGACACGATGGATCGGGTAAACGAAGATCGTGCCCCTCTGTTGGTGACCCGGCAAAAAGGTGAACCGGTGGTCATGATCTCTCTCTCAGAGTTCAACGCTCTTGAAGAGACGGCCTATCTGCTGCGCTCTCCCAACAACGCGGAACGCTTGATCAAATCGATCAACAGCCTGCGAGCCGGAAAGGCCAAGCCGAGGCAGTTGATTGAAGAATGAAAATACTCTTTACGCCTGAAGGCTGGGACGACTACCTCTGGTTTCAACAAAACGACAAAGCTGGGCTCAAACGCATCAACTTACTGATCAAATCAATCCAGCGTGATCCTTTTGACGGCGTTGGCAAACCAGAACCACTCAAACATAACCTCAGTGGTTTCTGGTCCAGGCGAATCACAGCGGAACATCGTCTGGTGTACGGGATTGAGGAGGGTGAAATACAGATCCTCATGTGTCGCTATCACTATTGACGCCATTTACCGTCAGGATCCTGCCTTGACCTGATCCCCCTCCCCGCTGAAAATGCGCGACGCTTTTCCCGTCTCCCCGTTTACTGAAGTAGTGAAATTTCAATGTCTGATTCCCGCACCGAAGAATCCGTAGTCGCCTTGCAATCCAAAGCTGAATACGAAAACGCCATCAATCTTTCACAGCACGTGCCGGCGGCCAAGACCATCAGTGAAATGGTGCTGGACGCGTTCCACACCTCCAAGGAAAGCGACCAGATCCGCGAGCTGCGCGTGGCCATCCGCCAGGCCCACGACGCCTTCGACGACGACAAGGCCTACGACCTGATGGGCGAGCTCAAGCAGCTCAAGGACGCCGAAGCCGCCGACAACGCCGCCCTCGAAGACCTGAACAGCAAGTTCTCCATCAGCCGCATCCTGTCCAGCTTCAAGGACGACCCGGAGTTCCAGGAGCTGGTCTACGGCCTGGCCCTCAAGGTGCTGAACCAGACCCACCAGGCCATCAGCAACCCGAGCGCCGGCAAAGGCAAGGCTTCCCGCCCGAAGAAGGAAGTGGAAGTGTTCGCCATCAGCAAGGACGGCATCAGCGTCACCCTGCCGCTGCGTTCGCCGCGATCCAAGCCGAACGTGGACCGTGAGGCGTTTGAATTCCTCGGCTTTACCTTTGTCGGTGAAGGTGACGAGGCGGAACTGGAAGTTGAAACCTTTGTGGATAACTCGGGCGCCGAGCAGCCACTGACGCGTAAAAGCATCATCACCGCGCTGCAGCAGCAGACGGCGTTTGAGGGCTACAGCATCGCCCAGCAGTAACTCGATCTAAATGTGGGAGCGGGCTTGCTCGCGAAGACGGTGGGTCAGTCACGTATGCATTGACTGACACTCCGCTTTCGCGAGCAAGCCCGCTCCCACATTTGACCTGCGTCGCAGCGAATTCAGCCTACGACTTGAGCCGCAAACACCTCGCGAAACCGCTGCATCTCATCAGCGTTGCCCACGGTGACCCGCACCCACTGCGGCCAGTTTTGCCACACGCGCCCTATCTTCACGCCCTGCTCGCCCAGCCGCTCGATGACCTGTTCCGCCGGACGGCGCACATCAATCATGAAGCAGTTGCTGTGAGACGCCGTGCAGGTGAATCCGCGGTTTTTTAGCCAGGCCACCGTCTCATCCCGCAACCGGGTATTGAGCGCCTTGCGCGCCGGCACCAGTTGCGTATCCGCAAGGCTGGCGCGGGCGGCCAGCAGGCTGGCGGCCGCCGGCACGTTGTCCCCGCCAAACACCGCCAGTTGTTCCAGCAACTGCGGGTGACCGATCGCAAGCCCCAGGCGTGCGCCGGCCAGGCCGTAGATTTTCGAGAACGTGCGCAGCACCAGCAAGTCGTCATGGTCCTTGACCCACGCCACACAACTGGGTGCGTCACTGAAGTCGATGTAGGCCTCGTCCACCAGCAAAATGCTGCCCTGGGGTTTGCGCGCCAGTGCCTGTTCGATGGCCTTGGCGGGTGTGAGGGTGCCGGTGGGATTGTTCGGGTTGCAGAGGTAGATCAGGCCGGGCTGGCGGTCAACGGTGAGCATGGCGGGAAGGTCATGGGCGTGATCGGCGGTGAGGTCCACTTCACGCACCCTGGCCTTGCACGACTCGGCTGCCTGGCGCGGAACTTCGTAGGAAGGCGTGGCCATCACCAGGCTGCGGGTTTCGCTGGTAAACGCCAGCACCGCGTAGCGCAACGCAGCCATGGAGCCGGCGAACACCGCCACCTGTTCCTCCAGAATGCCCTGCTGTTTGGCAAACTGTTCGACCAGCGCGTACATGTCCGGGTACGGGTAGCGCCCCGAAACGGCAATACCGCGCTGCATGGCCTGCCGCGCAGCCGGCGAGGGCCCGTAGGGGCTTTCGTTGTAGTTGAGCAGCACCTCGGGCGCCGCCGCGGCGGGGCTTGCCTCAGCCCAGTCCAGGCGACCCAGCAACGGCAAGGCCGCGCCCAGTGCGATCAGGGAACGACGACTCACGTTGACCATGAAGACCTCTCCTTGTCGGCTCGCAGCTTCAGGGGCGGGATTCGCCCCCGTTCCTGCAATTGGGTATGACGAGGAAAACAGCCGGTGATTTACCCAACCAACAAAAAGCCCCGCACTTCATACCGAAGGCGGGGCTTTTGCGTTTCCGGCTAGTTGGAATGAAAACGCCGGTTCAACGCGATCCGCTTGGCCTCCACTGCCCGCAGGTGTTGGTGGTGACGGCGCCACAGCAACAGCACGATGATCAGCACCAGCACCACCAGGCCACCGCCCCACAGCAGGTACGGCATGGCCGTGATCAACAACGGCGCATCCCCACCGCGACGCAGGCTGGTGACTTCTTCGGAACTGACGCTCAGCGCCGGGTTGCCGAAGGTTTGCAGGCTGTAGTTGGCGATGGCGGCGATTTGCGCGTCGTTCAGGTCACCGCCCAGGGCCGGCATGCTCACGGCGCCGTCGGCACCTTTGCGGTCGATGCCCGCGATGATCGCCATCACCAGGTTGTTGGCCTGGTTGCCGTTGAGCGCGGTGTTGAGGCTCAGAGACGGGTAGAACTTGTCAGCCGAGCCCTGGCCATCGCGGCCGTGGCAGCTGGAGCAGGCCGAGTTGTAGAGGCGTGCGCCATCCAGTCCGGTGGCGTCGGCCAGTGAGGCTTGATCGCCCTGGCCGGTTTCCAGGGTGCTCATGTCCACCGGCTTGACGTCACGCACCACCCGCTCGGTTTGCCCGGGATCGCGGATCGGCGGCACACTGTGCAGGTAGGCGGCCATGGCATGCAGGTCGCTGTCGCTGAGGTAGCGGAAGCTGTTTTCCACGGCTTCGGCCATGCCGCCCGCCGCTTGGGCCTTGTCGGCGAGGTGACCGTTTTTCAGGAAATTGACCAGGTCATCTTCGCTCCAGTCCCCCAGCCCGCTGACCTTGTCGGAGGTGATGTTGGGCGCAACCCAGCCCCCCAGTTTCGCGCCGGCCAGGTACTGGCTGTTGTCCTCGGCCATCAAGGCATTACGTGGGGTGTGGCAGGCGCCGCAGTGGGCGAGGTTGTCCACCAGGTACTGGCCGCGACGGGTCTGTTCGGTGGCGCCGGGCTTGGGCACAAAACCCTGGCTGTCGAGGAACACCAGGTTCCAGCCGAACATCAGTTGGCGGATGTTGAACGGGAACGCCAGGTGCGTTTCCGGCACCGGCTGGTCCACGGCTTTGACGCCCTGTTGCAGGTACACATACAAGGCGTGGATGTCGTCATCGCTCATGCCCTGGTAAGAGGTGTAGGGCATCGCCGGGTACAGGTGCTGGCCCTTGGCGTTAATGCCTTTGCGCAAGGCGTCCGCCAGTTGTTGCTCGGTGTAGTCGCCGATGCCGTAGGCCTTGGACGGGGTGATGTTGCTGGAGATGATCTTGCCCATGGGCGAGTCGATCACATACCCGCCGGCCAGCGGCGCGCCGCCATTCTCGGCGGTACGGTGGCAGGCTTCGCAATCGCCGGCACGGGCGACATAGGCGCCCTTCTCGATCAGCGCGGCGGTGTCTTCAGCGGCAAACACCGGCAACGCGGTGAGCAGCAAGGCCAGCAGCGGAAATTTAAGCAATCCCATCACCTAGACCTCCCGCGCAATGATGTCGGCCATACGGATACTCAGCGCCACGCCGGCCAGGGTCGGGTTGATGGTGCCGGAGGCCGGTATCACCCCGGTGGTAGCGAGAAACAGGTTGGCGTGGTCGTGGGTGCGGCACTCGTGGTTGACCACCGAATCCTTGGGGTTGGCGCCCATGATCACGGTGCCCATCAGGTGGTCGCGGTTCTGGTAGCCGGTGTTGTCTTCCACCACCGTGCCGCCCATCAGTTGCACGAAGTGCGCATAGTCTTCAGTGACGCCGGCCTTGGCCGCCTTCACGTAGTCGCCCACCTCGTAGTTGACCACCAGCATCGGAATGCCCAGGGCGTCCTTGCGGGTGCGGCTCGGGCGCACGGTGTTGGTCTGCAATGGCAGGGTTTCATACACGGTAGAGACGTCGACCCAACGCGCCGCATCGTGGCGGATGCGTTCGTCCAGCTCCTTGCCGTACACCCCCTGGGCGATCAGCCGCTTGGCCACGGCAATGTTCGGCACGTTGTTGGAGATCGAGTGTTTGACCGAGGCCCGCTCCTTGCGGAACTCGCCGTCGCGGCGGTTGAAAATCCCGCCCTGCTGCACCGCGCCGCGTCCCGGCCACAACGGCTCGTCGGCGATAAATTGCAGGCCCTGGCCGGTGTGGTCCATCAGGTTGCGACCGACCTGGTCGGAGGAGTTGGCCACCTCGGAAATCAGCAGCAGCTTGGGGGTTTCCAGGCCGTGGGCGGCAACGATGAAGTACTTGGCAGTGAGCCGCACATCGGCGCCGGTGGAGCTGCGGTAATGGATGGCGACGATCTTGTCGTCCGCGCCTTTTTCCAGCTTGTAGGCGGTGGCGTCGGTGATCAGCTTGGCGCCGGCCTGTTCCGCATGGCGGGCGTGCACGTCGCCGCTGTACATCGCGCCGATGGGGCAGACCGGCATGCAGTTGTTGTTGCCGCTGCACGCCGGGCGCCCGTCGTAGGGTTCAGTGGCACGGCCATTGGGCTCATGGATAAAGTGATACCCCGCCGGGGCCATGCGTTCGCGCAGGCGCTGGAACAGGTAGGTATCACCTTCCGGCGCCATCGGGTACGGGCTTGAGCGTGGCGGGAACGCGCCGCCGCCCTGCCCGCTCTGGTCCTGGGTGTCACTGCCGCATACGCCCAGGGCAATTTCCGCACGCACGTAATAGGGTTCCAGCTCGCTGTATTCCAGCGGCCAGTCGCGACCTACGCCGTAGAGCGTCTTGAGTTTCATATCGTTGGGCAAGTAACGCCAGCACGCTGCCGCCCAGTGCCAGGTGGTACCGCCCACCAGTTTCAACATGCCGGGGCGGAACTCGAAAGAACCGGTGTTCTCGATGTATTGCTCATCGTAAGAATGATGGGCCCACGGTTCATTCGGATAGGGTGAGTTGTAATTGCCCTTGTTCGACGAATTACGGAAGTTCTCGACTATCTTCCAGCGGGGAATATGTTCACCGGCTTCCAGAATAATCACTGACTTGCCGTGCCTGGCCAATTCAAATGCTGCGTTACTGCCTAATGCGCCGGAGCCAACCACAATGACATCGGCGTCAAAATCCTGATTCATAAAAGTGCCTTGTCTTAGTCGTTGGCCAGCGTGGCCGGAGGATTGACCCAGTAATTGGTTTTTCCCCGGGAGTACGTCGGGATCACCGTGGCGTCCGCGGTCGGCGCATAGGCCAGGGCGCCGGTGAAGGTGACCAGGCGCGTGCCGTCGGTGGCGCGCAGGGACACCGGCGTGCCGGTGTAGCCCAGGTACCAGGCGGAGACGATTTTCTGCGTCGTGTCCTTGATCACCGGGTCGGCGTAGAACGGGCTGCCGGACAACTGGCCGACGTTGCGCAAGTGATGCTGGCCAACCTTGCTCCACAAGGCTTTGATCTTCTCGGGGAATGCAGGGTCGTTCCGGGTGCACTGAGCCAGGATGCGCAAGGACAAGGCGGCATCCAGGTTCGAGCGTTCGAGGAGGAACATCGACAGTTGGCGGAAGGATTCAATGTCGTCGCTGGCGGCGCTGCTGACTTCCTGCGCCAGCGCGGCACCTGCCCACAGCGGGGCAAACAGGCCAGCACCGGTCAAGGCTGCGCCTGAATACAGGAGTTTTCTTCGGGTTATCACGGGATATCTCCTCATGAGTCGAACAACTATCGGCGCACGGGCCTAGTTCGACTTCACTGCAAAAGGCTGAGTACTTCGTTCACGGAGGTTGAACGGACTTTAAGAGCCCTTTTTATAACTGCCAGGAGAACGCCAAGCTGTCGTGCAGCTTGTTAATGATGAGAATGAGCAACAACGCGACCGTCTATAACAGCCGCTTAAACACCGTACAGCAATTTATCCTGCAATAACATGAAACATCCATTTGGATGTTTGCTCAGTTGTGCAGGTAATCCGCGAGGGGATACTTCGCGCACAAGGCTTGAGCCTGCAAGCGCAGGGATTCCTGTGCATTCGGATCCAGGGTGAACTTGTGCTCGTTGAGGGGCGTGACCGCATCGAGTACCCGGCACACCAGTTCGACGACCTGCCGACATCCATCGGCGTCGAGCTGGCGTTGCGCCAGGGAGCCGGTGCCGATACACAACCCGCCAGCGACGAATGATGGTCGCGTCTCTCCCGGTGCGCGATGCTTGTCCACGATGATGCCGCACTGCTCCAGCGCCGCCTGGGCGATGGCGCCGGTGATGCCGCCACGCAAGCGAATCAGCACCGAGTGGTTTTCACTGCGCCCGCCCACCACCTCGTAGTCACAGGCCTGGAACGCGTTGGCCAGTTCGTCGGCCGTGGTGCGAATACGCGCCATCCAGGCGTCGAAATCCGCGGACATGGCGTAGCCGAACGCCGCCGCCTTTGCCGCGATCATGTTGAAGGCCGGTGCGCCCTGCATTCGTGGGAACACGGCTTGATCGAGGAGCCGGCTGAAGCTGGTCTTAAGGCCCGGCACCTTGGTTTCGGCGTCGCGACCGGAAAGGATCAGGCCGCCACGCGGGCCGCCCAGTTGTTTATGGGTGCACAGCGTAGTGACGTGGGCTGCGTCGATCGGGCTCGGATGGCGCCCGGTGGCGACCAGGCCGGCGATGGTCGAAATGTCCGCCAGCAGGATCGACCCGGCTTCGTCGGCAATCCCACGCAAGCGCGCGAAATCAATGGTGTGCGAGTAGGCCGTCGCCCCGCAGATGATCACGCGCGGGCGATGGGCCAGCGCCAGTGTGCGCACCTGGTCGTAGTCGATAACACCCTTGGAGGTAGTGCCGTACCTGAGCGCCTTGTAGTTCGCGCCGGTGAACGCGACGGGGCTGGCGTGGCTCAGATGCCCGCCGTGATCGGGGGCCATGCCGAGCACGGTGTCTCCCGGCTCCAGCAAGGCCGCCAGTACCTGATAGTTGGCAGTCGACCCCGAGTGTGATTGCACGCCGGCGTATTGCGCACCGAACAGCTCACGCGCTCGGCGCACAGCCAGGGCTTCGACCCGGTCGGCATTCTCGCAGCCGGCGTGATGACGCCAGCCGGGCGTGCCCTCGGCGGTCACGTTGACCAGCAGCGAGGCGGACGCCGCCAGGATATTCGGCCTCACTGCGCAGGACGAAGCGGCCAGCGACAGCGTCTGGTGTTGGCGCGTGACTTCCGCATCCAGCAACGCTGCCAGCTCCGCGTCTTCTGCCCGTAGATCCGCCAGCCCTCGTTGCAGCAGGTCGGCCTGGTGGGTAAGTGGTTGCGTGTCGACTGCCATTGTCCTGTGTTCCTTCCCTGAAAATCCCGTGCGCCTTTCCGTTGGGCGCAGGGCAATTAAGCAGAAAAATGAACATTTTCCAAATTAAATGATTCTTTTTGGCCGCACACAGGGGGACAAGACGCGGTTTTTCCTGGCTGAATGCTGGCCAATCGCCAAAAAACTGATCACGGTCTTTATTCTTGTGGCAGGCGCATGCAACACTTCGCGCCGCGGCGAAGCACGCACCCCCAGCGCAACATGGACGCTCTGTGTAGAACATAAGGAAGTGGTGGGCATTTGATTCACAGAAAAGAACGCACCGAGTATTTGAAGAGCAATATCAAATACCTGATCAAAAGCCGCGGAGAGACGCAGCTGTCGTTGTGCAACGCGGCCGGCCTGACCAGAACCACGATCTACAACATTCTGGAAGGCAAGGTCGTTAACGTACAGCAGTCCACCATCCGCAAGATCTCGGATTTCTTCGGCGTTTCCTATGAAGAAATCGAGACCCTCGACTTCGAAGAAAAAGAGATCATCGACAGCAGTATTTCCCCCCAGGGCAACATGAACCCTGCTGCCGTGCCGATCATCAAGCAAAGCCAGGTCATGGCGAGCATGGACAAGCGCATTGGCGAACTCGCCACGCTGTACCCGCTGACCTACTACTTCGGCACTTGCTACAACTTGATAGCCGTGCTGCTGGAACATGCGATTGCCGGCGTCAACGAGCCGGGCGATTTGTTGATCGTGCAGAAAGGGACGTCGAGCGACGACAAGGAAAAGTTGGTGTACGACAGGCTCAGCAAAAAACTATTTATCACGGATCAAGCGTGTGTCAGCTCGGATCGTATCTGTGTGGTGGGAGATATCATCGAGGAGCGCTTCAATGACAACGTATGAGCACGAAGTCGAGAACAGCAAATACAAGTTGCTGGGGTTCGAGAATGACAAGAGCCTGGCGGTGATCATGGTGATCGCCACGGGCAAGATCATTCGGATAAAGCTGAGCGAAGTGCTGAACAGCGAAATCATGGACAATTTAAACAAAATGGAAGTGAAGAACATGTACAAGAAGTTCTACTCACAGGGCGGAGCGCTGACCGCGTACGACCTCAACGACCGCAACGAGAACTCATGGATGATTTACATCATCCTGAACCTGCTGCTCTTTACGTTCTATATCTTCACCAGCATCGCCGCGACCAAACCTATCTACCTGGAGTCGCTGGGCATTATCGTCACGCCCGGCACGTTCCTTTACCCGCTGACGTTTCTGATCGTGGACTTGCTCAACGAACAATTCGGCCTGCGGCTGGCGAGACGGGCCATCCTGTTTGCGTTTGCCAGTAACGCGATGATCATCATCCTGCTCTACGGCTCGACCTTCCTCCCCGGCTTGCCAGGCTGGAAGCTCGACGGGCCTTACAACGACGTGATCATCCAGGTGTCGTCGGTGCTCATCGCCTCTTCGGTTTCGTTCCTGGTGTCGGAGAACATCAACTCGTACCTGCTGTGCAAGATCAAGGAGCTGACCAATTCCAGGTACCTGTTCCTGCGGATTTTCCTGAGTACGTTCTTCGCGGTGATCATCGACAGTTTCCTGTTCTGCTTCATCGCGTTCTACGGCGCCATGCAGACCAGCGACATCCTGAACATGATCTACGTGCAGATCGCGATCAAGGTTTGCTTTGCCTTCTTCAACATCCTGCCGGCCTATGGCGCCCGCTCGCTGTTCAAGCGCTACATCACGGGCGATACCCAGGCCCAACCGCACGCCAGCTGATGATCGTTCCCACGCTCTGCGTGGGAATGCCGCCTTGGACGCTCCGCGTCCGCCTTTGTGACGCGGAGCGTCACGGGATGCGTGCCCACGCGGAGCGTGGGAACGATCGACAGGTCTGCTTTGCCTTCTTCAATATCCTGCCGGCCTATGGCGCCCGCTCGCTGTTCAAGCGCTACATCACGGGCCCAACTGCACGCCAACTGATGATCGTTCCCACGCTCTGCGTGGGAATGCCGCCTCGGACGCTCTGCGTCCGCCTTCGTGACGCGGAGCGTCACGGGATGCGTTCCCACGCGGAGCGTGGGAACGATCGACATCACGCCAGTTTGCTTTTCAGGCTCTGCATGACGGCTGCCTTGTTTTCGAGGTAGTCGTTCAGGCCACGTGCGCGAAGGTTGCACGCGTCGCAGTTGCCACAACCCGTACCGATAATGCCGTTGTAGCAGGTCAGGGTCTGGTTGCGGATCAGGTCCAGCTGCTGGTGATCGTCCGCCAGGGCCCAGGTCTCGGCCTTGTTCAGCCACATCAACGGCGTTTCCAGGCGTACGTCGTATTCCATGCCCAGTTGCAGCGCTTTGTTCAGCGCCTTGACGAACTCGTCCCGGCAATCGGGATAGCCGGAGAAGTCGGTTTCACACACCCCGGTGATCACCGTTTCCGCCTTGACCTGGTAGGCGTAGATCGCCGCGAGGGTCAAAAACAGAATGTTCCTGCCAGGCACGAAGGTGCTCGGCAAACTCTCGCCCGAGCTGTTCACCGTGGGTACCGGAATGTTGTCGCGGGTCAGGCTGCTGATGGCCAGCTCGTTCAACAGCGACACGTCCATCACTTTGTGAACGGTGGCGCCCAGCTGTTTGGCGAGTTTCTGTGCGACTTCGATTTCCGCCACATGGCGCTGGCCATAATCGAAGGTAATGCAGTGCACCTCGTCATACAGCGCCAGTGCCTGGATCAGGCAGGTGGTCGAATCCTGCCCACCACTGAATACGATAACGGCTTTTTTACTCATCACGCTGCTTCCTGCATTTGTAAGATTTGGCATAGTTTAAAGGCCCCTCAATAAAAAACCCCGCGCTTCTTTCGAAGGCGGGGTTTTTTACTGCTCGATCACTCAGTGAGCGTACGTCAGCAGCAACTCTTTCGGCACCTGGAAATCCAGGGACATCATCACGCTCAAGGCGGTGATGGTGAAGATCGAGAAGACGAACAGCTTGCGTGCCCAGACGGTGTCATCCACCGCCTTGTAGCCGGTCCAGGCCATGTACAACCAGTACATGCCCATGGCGGCGGCAACGGCGAGGTAGCTCATGCCGGCGTAGCCACTGAAGGTCAACATCAAGGTCGCCACGAGGAAGGCCAGGATGTAGAGCAGGATGTGTTTCTTGGCGACCTTGATGCCACGCTTGACCGGAAGAACCGGAATGGAGGCAGCCAGGTAGTCGTTGAAGCGGAAGATCGCGATGGCATAGGAGTGCGGCATCTGCCACAGGCTGAACATCACCAGTAGCACCAACGCGGCCATGTCGAAGCTATTGGTCACAGCCACATAACCAATCACCGGCGGCATCGCCCCCGACAGACTGCCCACCAGCGTGCCGTGAACCGACTTGCGCTTGAGGTACAGGCTGTAGAAGCCGACGTAGATGACAAAGCCGATCACGGCAAACAGCGCCGCCAGCGGGTTGGCCACCTTGTACAGCAACACCACGCCGGCGATACCCAGGATGGTCGCGAAGATCAGTGCCAGTTTCAGGGAGATAAGGCCCTGGACCAGCACACGATTCTTGGTGCGTTCCATCTTGATGTCGATATCGCGGTCGATGCAGTTGTTGAATACACAACCGGAAGCTACCACCAGGGACGTGCCGATCATCGCAGCCAGGAAAATGGCCAGATCGACATGCCCCTTGGAGGCCAGGAAGAAACCGCCTGCCACAGAAAGCACGTTACCGAAAATGATCCCCGGTTTGGTGATTTGGATAAAGTGCTTAAGCGACATCGGGTCTTACCTCACTTCGCCATCATGAACGTATGGATGCTGAACATGATCCATACCGACAGGCCAACCAGCAGGAGGATCACCAAACCTGCGAACACGAACGCAATCACGTTATCGCGCTGAGCCTTCGAGCGGTCCAGGTGCAGGAAGTACACCAGGTGAACCAGGACCTGGATCACCGCGAACGCCAGGACGATCATCAAGGTGATCGACTTCGGCAAGGTTGGGTACATCACCAGGCCGAACGGGATCAGCGTCAGGATGACCGACAGGATGAAGCCAATGGCGTACGACTTGACGCTGCCGTGGCTGTCATCATGGCTGTCATGGGAATGTGCATTAGCCATTACAGAGTCCCCATCAGGTAGACAACGGTGAAGACGCAGATCCAGACCACGTCCAGGAAGTGCCAGAACAGGCTCAGGCAGCTCAGGCGAGTCTTGTTGGTGTTGGTCAGGCCATGTTTGTTGACCTGATACATCATGGTCGCCATCCAGATCAGACCGGCAGTCACGTGCAGACCGTGGGTGCCTACCAGCGTGAAGAACGCCGACAGGAAGCCGCTACGGTGCGGGCCGTAACCTTCGGAGATCAGCAGGTGGAACTCGTTGACCTCCATGCCGATGAAGCCCAGGCCGAACAGGAAGGTCAGTGCCAACCAGCTCAGGACGCCTTTCTTGCTGCCCTTGTAGAAGGCCAGCATGGCGAAGCCGTAGGTGATCGAGCTGAACAACAGCAAGGCGGTTTCGCCGAGCACGTAAGGCAGTTCGAAGATGTCGTGGCCCGACGGGCCACCCGCTACGTTGTTTACCAGTACCGCGTACACCGCGAAGATCGACGCAAACAAGATGCAGTCGGTCATCAGGTAGAGCCAGAAACCGAATACGGTCATTGGCCCCGAGTCGTGGTGATGGTCATCGTGCCCATGGTCATCGACATGGGCGTGTCCAGCATTGGTCACTAAGTTCGACATGGTTTAAGCCTGTTCCAACGAGGTTTCAACACGGTTGGCCGGGATCTTCTTCTCGGCAACCAGGCGAGCGTGTTGCTCGGCTTCGATGCGTTCGATCACGTCGACCGGCACCATGTAGCCTTGGTCATCACGGGCAGCGTGAACGATGAAGTAGCCGATGGTGCCCACCAGGCTCACGATGGCCAGCCACCAGATGTGCCAGATCATCGCGAAACCGAACACGGTCAACAGCGCGCCCATCACAACGCCGGTAGCGGTGTTGTTAGGCATGTGGATCGGTTCGTAACGCGCAGGCTTCTGGTACGCAGTACCGTCTTCCTTGGCTTCGGTGAACGGATCGATGCTGTCAGCCTTCGGCAGTACGGCAAAGTTGTAGAACGGCGGTGGCGACGAAGTCGACCATTCCAGGGTGTGTGCATTCCATGGGTCGCCGGATTCGCACATGTTCTGCTTGCGATCACGCACGCTGACATACAGCTGGATCAGCTGGCAGGCGATACCCACAGCGATCATCAGTGCACCCACCATGGCAACGTACAGGTACGGTACCCACTCAGGGTTGGTCGTGGCGTTCAGACGACGGGTCATGCCCATGAAGCCCAGAGCGTAGAGCGGCATGAACGCGACGAAGAAGCCCGAGATCCAGAACCAGAATGCAGCCTTGCCCCAGCCTTCGTGCAGCTTGAAGCCGAACGCTTTCGGGAAGTAGAAGCTGAAACCTGCGATGTAGCCGAATACTGCGCCGCCGATGATCACGTTATGGAAGTGAGCAATTACGAACAGGCTGTTGTGCAGCACGAAGTCAGCACCCGGGATGGCCAGCAGTACGCCGGTCATGCCGCCGATCGCGAAGGTCACCATGAAGCCCAGGGTCCACAGAACCTGGCTGGTGATACGCAGACGACCGTGATAGATGGTGAATAGCCAGTTAAATAGCTTCACCCCCGTCGGGATGGAAATCAGCATCGTCGCCAGTCCGAAGAACGCGTTGACGCTGGCCCCCGAACCCATGGTGAAGAAGTGGTGCAGCCAAACCATGAAGCCCAGTACCGAGATCGCGCCCGAGGCGTAGATCATCGAGTGGTGACCGAACAGGCGCTTGCCCGAGAAGGTCGAGATCACTTCAGAGAAGATACCGAACGCTGGCAGGATCAGGATGTACACCTCAGGGTGACCCCATGCCCAGAACAGGTTCACGTACATCATTGGATTGCCACCAAGTTCATTGGTGAAAATGTGGAAATCCAGGTAACGGTCAAGCGACAGCAACGCCATGGTTGCAGCCAGGATCGGGAACGATGCAACGATCAGTACGTTGGCCCAGGTGCAGGTCCAGGTGAAGATCGGCATGTCCATCAGCTTCATGCCCGGGGCGCGCATTTTCAAGACGGTGGCCAGGAAGTTGACCCCCGTCAGTGTCGTCCCGAGTCCTGATAACTGTAGCGCCCAGATGTAGTAATCCACACCCACGCCCGGACTGTAGGCCAGGCCCGACAATGGCGGATACGCAACCCAACCGGTCTTGGCGAATTCGCCGACGCCCAGGGACAGGTTGATCAGCACTACGCCGGATACCAGCAGCCAGAAGCTCAGGGAGTTCAGGAACGGGAACGCAACGTCACGCGCACCGATCTGCAGCGGCAAGGCAAGGTTCATCAGGCCGGTGAAGAAAGGCATCGCCATGAAGATGATCATGATCACACCGTGGGCGGTGAAGATCTGGTCATAGTGTTCAGGAGGCAGGTAGCCAGGCGAACCATAGTTGTCCATGGCCAACTGGGTACTAATCATGATGGCGTCGGCAAAACCACGCAGCAGCATGACCATGGCAACGATGACGTACATGACGCCGATTTTCTTGTGGTCGACCGAAGTCAGCCACTCGGTCCACAGGTAGGTCCACTTCTTGAAGTAAGTGATACCTGCAAACAGTGCCAGACCACCCAGCGCGATCATGGCGATGGTCACCATCACGATCGGCTCGTGGAACGGGACCGCATCCCAACTTAATTTACCAAACATCGTTTACTCCTCTGCCCCAGCAGTTGAATGCGAGCCCGTGTCAGAACCTTCAACCGCGGCCACTTCTTTCTTCTCGTGCTCGATCGGCTTGCCTGGCTTCATACCTTCGTACTTGTCGACGATTTTCTGAAACAGGTCCGGCTCGTACGTGGAGTACAGGGCGACTGGGTTGTTCTGGCTTGGTTTGGCAAGGGCGTCGTATTCAGCTTGATCAAGCTGTTTAGGTGCGGCCTTGACTTCGGCTACCCAGGCGTTGAAATCTTCCTGGCTCGTCGAGATCGCTTTGAATTTCATGCCGGTGAAGCCAGCACCGCTGTAGTTGGCGGAGATGCCTTCCATTTCAGCTTTCTCGTTCGCGATCAGGTGCAGACGGGTCTGCATGCCTGCCATCGCGTAGATCTGGCCACCCAGTGCAGGGATGAAGAACGAGTTCATCACGGCGTCGGAGGTGATCCGGAAATTAAGCGGGGTGTTCTCCGGGAACCGGATCTGGTTCACAGTGGCGATACCCAGGTCCGGGTAGATGAACAGCCACTTCCAGTCCAGCGCGACCACTTCGATGTTGATCGGCTTGACGTCGGAGTCCAGCGGACGGTACGGGTCCAGCTCATGGGTCGACTTATAGGTGATGTAACCCAGGGCGATGATGATGAGGATCGGCACCAGCCACACCGCGATTTCAATCTTGGTGGAGTGCGACCACTTCGGCGCGTAGGTGGCGCTGGTGTTCGACGCGCGGTATTTCCAGGCGAACGCGAACGTCATGATGATCACGGGCACCACGACCAACAGCATCAGCAGGGTGGCGGTGATGATCAGGTTGCGTTGATCCAGACCGACCTGACCTTTAGGGTCGAGCAAGGTCCACTTGCAGCCTCCCAGCATTAACATCATGCCAAGCAGCGGCAAAAAGCCTAGTAATCGGGGGTACCTGTTTTTACTCATCTCACGACCTCTAAAGCAGCTTGCGCAATGCAGTTGGGTTTTGATCGCCAACACTTCACCCTGCCAAGGGTTGGCATTTCTCTTCGATTGAATAAGGGCCTGCCCGTCGCACCTTGCGCGAATCGACACGTCCCGGGCTAGCGGTGAGTTCTTATTCGAATTCGTTGGTCAAAGGCCTTGTTACAGACCAATTCCATTTGGTGCGGATAGTTGAAAGGCTGCCGGCACCTGGGGTCGCATGAAACGTTACATCCGCTTCTCGACCGCCCTAGTTTGCTCAGGGGTGAGCAGCACCGGACATTCAGTGCGGGCGATTGTAGTTAGCTAGCGATGTATAAACCATGTCTTATCCAGAAATAATTTTTATCGTTTCCAGCAATAATCCTTCACCATTATTGCAAAGGTCCGCGATCGTATCGCGTTTGATTCTCGACAAAAACCACAAAAAATGCCGTGTTATTGGGCAATCTGCCACATCCCTTACAGCCTGTAAGGGCATCGAAAACGGATCCAAGTCCCCTAAAAACAAGGCATTCGGACATCGGGCAATGTCGCCGACCGCACGCCACTCGCGGCGTCGGCCAGACGACGAACTGACAGCCATAAAACGCCGCTTCATGCAAATTTATGGCGCGTTTACGAGCGTCAGAAACGTCCTGCGACAGCTTCCGTGTGACAACATGTCGCACGCTGCGCACACCCAAACTTGCCCCGCGTCACGGCCTCTTCACAAATGCCTACAAACAAAAACGCCCCAGCCTTCTTTAGAGGAAGGCCGGGGCGTTGAGTTGTAACCGCTTAGGCGTTGCCCTGGCGATTACGGTAAATGCCCAGTGGCACCAGGATCACCGTCAGCACAAAGGCCACCAGCGCCCACTGGGCCAGGGACAGGCCGAGCACGGGCGGGTACGGCGTCTCACAGAAGCCGTCGACCTGGAACCCCAGGGGAAACACCGAGGCCAGCGGCAAGCCATCGACAATCGGTTGCAGCACGTCGATGCCGCAGCTGACCTTCGGAAAGAACTGGATGTACACGTGATAGCCGGCAGCGGCGACGCCCCCCAGGGCGCTGAGGGTCACCAGTGCTTCAAACACCGTGACACTGCGGGTGGTGCGCATGGCGGCACCGATGAAGGCGAAGATCGCGATCAGCAGCAAGGCATAACGTTGCAGGATGCACAGCGGGCAAGGGGCCTCGCCCAGCACCACCTGCATGTACAGCGCCCCGCCGATCAGCGCCAGGCAGATGATGCCCAGCAGTACCAGAAAGCGTCGCTCCCTGCCCAAACGCAATTCGTCGATCATCCCCGTTTCCCTTTAGCCAATGATGGTTGTGCCAATGGCCGCAAGTTTACACGCGGACGGTGAAAGTTGAGCAGTTGGCGTGTGGAGGTTTAAACAGGAGGCATTAACAGGAGATTAATCAGGGAAAATGGAGATCAAAATGTGGGAGCGGGGGGGGGGGGGGGGGGGGGGGGGGGGGGGCCACACAAAATAACGCGAAAACCCCCGCGAGCCCGCCCCCGCCCCCCCCCCCAGTC